>NZ_RIBZ01000550.1:0-2823 GCF_003721215.1 Streptomyces botrytidirepellens | reverse complement strand
GTCGCGGCTGGGCGGGGCGCCGTGGCTGGCCGTCGCGGTCGCGGACCGGCCGGTGGCCGCCGCGTCGGCGCGGGTGCGGCTCGCCGCCGTCACCGACGAGGAGACGGCCCGTACGGCGGCCGCGGCGCTGGGGTCGGACGGCGAGGAGGTGCACTGGGCCGACGGGGACGTCGTCGCCCGGCGGGTGTCCCGGCTCGGGGCGATCGAGCTGGTGGCCCGGCCGCTGGCCGCGCCCGACCCGGCGCTCGTGCACGCGGCGCTGCTGGAGGGGCTGCGCCGCGAGGGGACGGGGCTGCTGCGCTGGTCCGCGCAGGCCACGGCGGTGCGGCAGCGGATGGCGTTCCTGCACCGGGAGCTGGGGGCGCCCTGGCCGGACGTGTCGGAGGCGGCGCTGCTGGCGGACCCGGACGCGTGGCTGGGCGTGGAGCTGGGCCGGGCCCGGCGGCGGGCGGATCTGGAGCGGGTGGACGCCGGTCAGGCGCTGGCCCGGCTGCTGCCGTGGGCGACGGGCGACGCGGCGCGCTTCGAGGAGCTGGCGCCGGAGCGGGTCGAGGTGCCGAGCGGGTCGCGGGTGCGGGTGGACTACGGGGACGGGCAGCCGGTGCTGGCGGCGAAGCTCCAGGAGCTGTTCGGCTGGCAGGAGTCGCCGCGGATCGCGGGCGGGCGGGTGCCGCTGCTGGTGCACCTGCTGTCACCGGCGGGGCGTCCGGCCGCGGTCACGGCCGACCTGGCGTCGTTCTGGCGGGACGGCTACCGCTCCGTACGGGCCGAGCTGCGCGGCCGTTACCCCAAGCATCCGTGGCCGGAGGATCCGACGACGGCCGAGGCGACGCGGCGCACCAATGCTCGTCGCTGAACCGCAGCGCGCTTAAACGGCCCAGGCGCGCAGCCGCCGGGCGGTCTCGCTCAGGCGGAGGTGGTTGTCCCGTATGTCGCGGATGAGGGACACCATGGCGCCGGGCGGCGGGGCGATCGCCTCGCCGGACTCCTCCAGGTACATCTGGGCGCAGGCCGCGCCGATGACCGCGTTGTAGTCGGAGAACGGTTCCAGGATCAGCGAGGTGTGGAGGAAGGTCGCGGCGCGGGCCGCGGCCTCCTCGTAGTACGGCTCCCCCGCGAACCGTTCGTAGCGGTGCCGTTCGCTCATGCAGTGCAGTGCGCCCCAGTCACGCACGGGGGTGTTCACCGGGGAGACGTCGACCTGCACGTTGAGCACCCAGCCGGCGTCGACGTACAGGATCAACGCAGCCCTTCCGGGAACTCCCGCTCGAACTCGGCCTTGTATCCCAGGGCGAAGCGCACGGCGCCCTCGACGAAGCGCTGCTTCTGACGCCGCCGCACGACGTCCTCGGTCAGTATGTCGTGGGCGAGGCGCTTGATGGCCACGCCCTTCTCCTTCGCCTCGGCGCGCAGCTCCGCCAGTTCCTGTTCGGTGAACTCGATCGTGATACCCGGCATGGAGCGCATGCTAGCCAGCCGACTACCGAGATCACTACCGGCGTCACTATCAGGAGGGAACGCGGGGACGGAGGTTGACGAGCCGTCGCCGCGTGCCCGGCGACGGCGCCCCCGGCCGGCGGCCGCGCGCCTCCAGCAGCAGCGCGACCGCGAGCAGTCCGGCCCCCAGGACCCCGAAGCCCCAGGGCAGATACGTGGTGAAGGCCAGGACCAGCTGCCGCTGGGAGGAGACCATCGTGACCGTGTGGGCGATGTAGTCCTCGCGCATCTTCACGTGGCCCGAGAAGACGGTCACCCGGTCCCGGCCGCCCAGCAGGGTGCCGCCGCGCAGTTCCTCGCGGTGGATCTCCTGCCCGTTGACGGGCGCGCCGGTGGTGGGTTCGACCCAGAACATGCGCTTGGTGGTGTACCAGCGGGAGGTTCCGGCCTTGCGGACGGTCTCGGGGGTGACGCCGTCGACCGGCATGGTCTTGGGCAGCGGGACCTTGGTCCAGGGGATGGTCTGCTCGAAGTAGTACACCGTCAGGCCGCGGAAGTTCCGGGTGCCCTTGTAGTGGATGGGCGCGGAGGTGCGGGTCTGGGCGTCGAAGTAGCGGTAGTCGCGCTTCTCGGTGAGGAAGGGCCACTTGTACTCGATGCCCTCGCGGCGCACGGCGTCGCCGTCGACGTGCTCGCCGCCCGCGTGCACCGGGTCCTGGGAGTGGGCGTCGAAGACGTAGCGCTCGGGGATCCGGGAGACCATCTTGCCGTCGGGTCCCGCGATGTACGACAGGGCGTCCCAGACGACGACGTCGCGCCCGGTCTCCTTCCCGACCTTCTCGGCCGCGCCCACGTTGCCGCGCAGGGTCTGCACGATGCTGACCTTGGAGACCGTGCGGGGCTTCATGGTGGCGTAGTCGAGCAGGGTGGCGGGGCGGGCCTCCAGGACGGCCGTCTGGTACTCGCTGGGCGGGATCTTGGCGAGCCGGGGGAACGCGTACCAGCGCACCAGCGGCGCGAGGGCGGCGAAGAAGACGGCGAAGGCGAGCAGCACCAGGCTGGCTTTGCGGCGCATGGCGGGGCGTCCCTCCCTCAGGGGTGCTCGGGGACGGTGGTGAGCAGCGGTTCGGGGGAGGTGGTGCCGCCGGGGGCACCGATGGCCGTCACCGTGAAGACGAGGGCGAGGGCGGCGGCGAGTCCGATCGCGGCGGCGGCGAGGGCGCGCATGCGGGCCTCCCGTGATTGCGGGGACGGCAACTGACAGGGCGTCAGTTACAGCCGGGGCTGGGCACCGTAGCAACGGGCGGCACAGATGAGAACACGAAGGGCCCAACGCGAACGCGCCGCCCCCGGGCCCGGTGGGCTCGGGGGCGGCGCGCGGTGTGC
>NZ_RIBZ01000547.1:0-2810 GCF_003721215.1 Streptomyces botrytidirepellens | reverse complement strand
CGTCGCGCAGGGCCCGACCCGGTCACCGCGGCCCGGCCGCAAGCCGTGGACCGCCCGCCCCCGCAGCTGGGCACCCCGGCCCGGGCGGGTCAGCGGGGTGGGCCGCCTGCGCGGACCAGGCCGGTTTCGTAGGCCATCACCACCACCTGCACCCGGTCACGGAGTTCCAGCTTGGTGAGGATGCGGCCCACATGGGTCTTCACGGTCGCCTCGGACAGCACCAGGCGGCCCGCTATCTCGCCGTTCGACAGGCCCTGGGCGACGAGCATCATCACCTCGCGCTCGCGCTCGGTGAGCCGTTCCAGCTCGGGGCGGGCCGCCGCGCCGGATCGGCCGCCCATGCCGCCGCCGGCGGTGCCCGGGAGCATCGGGGCGAAGCGGTTCAGGAGTCGGCGCGTGGTGCTGGGGGCGACGACCGCGTCACCGCTGTGGACGGCGCGGATCGCGGTGAGCAGTTCGCCCGGTGGCACGTCCTTGAGCATGAAGCCGCTCGCGCCCGCCTTGAGGGCGGAGAAGGCGTACTCGTCCAGGTCGAAGGTGGTCAGGATGAGTACCCGCGGCGCCCCGTCGCGCTCGCAGATGCGCCGGGTCGCCTCCACCCCGTCCAGCTTCGGCATTCTGACGTCCATCAGGACGACGTCCACCTCGGCGGAGCGCACCGCCTCCAGCGCCTCCAGCCCGTCGCCCGCCTCGGCGACGACCTCCATGTCGGGCTGGGCGGCGAGCACCATGCGGAAACCGGTGCGCAGCAGCACCTGGTCATCGACGAGCATGACGCGGATCGACATCCGGTCGGTCCCTTCCCTCGGCTTCCTCGGCGCGCGCTCCGTGCGGCGCTCACCCCATACGTACGCGCCGCTGTCCGCGGCTCACCCCGCCGGTTTCAGCGGCAGCAGCGCGCTGATGCGGAAGCCGCCGCCCGGGCGCGGGCCCGCGTCGAGCGTGCCACCCACCATGCCGACGCGCTCGCGCATCCCGATCAGCCCGTGGCCGCTGCCGTCGGCGCCGCCGTCCTCGTACAACTCGCGCTGGGCGCCCCGCCCGTCGTCCTCGACCAGCAGGCCGAGCCCGTCGTCGAAGTAGGTGATGCGGACGCTGGCGCCGACGTCGGGGCCGCCGTGCTTACGGGTGTTGGTGAGCGCTTCCTGCACGATGCGGTACGCGGTCAGCTCCACGCCGCTGGGCAGTTGGCGCGGGCTGCCGACGACCTTGAAGTCCACGGGGAGCCCGGATCCGCGCGCCTGCTCGACCAGTTCGTCGATCTGCTCGACGTCCGGCTGCGGGACGTAGTCGCCGGCCTCCCCCGGTTCCCCGGTGCGCAGCACGCCCAGCAGCCGCCGCATCTCGGCGAGGGCCTGGCGGCCGGTGCCGGAGATCGTCTCCAGTGCCTGCCGGGCCTGGTCCGGGGAGGCGTCGAGGACGTACGCGGCGCCGTCCGCCTGAACGACCATCACCGACACGTTGTGCGCGACGACATCGTGCAGTTCGCGCGCGATCCGGGCGCGTTCGGCGGCGACCGCGACCTTCGACTGCGCCTCGCGCTCCTTCTCCAGCCGGGAGGCGCGCTCCTCCAGCTGGGCGTAGTAGGCGCGGCGGGTGCGGATCGAGTCGCCGAGCACCCAGGCCAGGACGAACGGGATGGTGACGAAGACCGTCGAGACGGCGGCCTCTCCCGAGGACTCGTGTTCGGCGGGCCAGCGGAGGGTGGCGAGCGACGGTGCGCAGATCGCGGCGCCCAGGGCCAGCCGGGAGGTGCGCCGCCCGCCGGTGCACGCGACGCTGTAGACGATCACCAGCAGCGCGAAGTCGACGATGTTGATCCTGACGTCCAGCGCGAGCTGGGCGAGGCCGCACGCGATGGCCAGCCACAGCATGGCCGCGGGGGCGCGGCGGCGCAGCGCGACGGCGGCGCACAGCGCCAGCGTGATCGGCACGGCCGCGAGCGGTGGCTCATAGCCCGGGGTGGCCTGTACGAACCACAGGAGACCGCAGCCGAAGAGGAGGACGCCCCAGAAGGTGTCCACCCCTGTCGGATGGCTGCGGAGGAAGTCGTAGAGGCGCTGCACGTCACCCAGAGTAGGCAGTGCGGACACCCGGGCGGGTCAGCCCGAGGGGCGATCCGTAGCGCCCCGCCCTACTCCCCAAGGTGGATGCCGCTCCGCTTTAGCGTGGGGAGGTGGCGAGTGAACAGCACGAATGGTGCGGGTGGCGGGAAGCCGCCGAACGGGCGCTGTACGGGACGGACGGCTTCTTCCGGCGGGCGGAGGGACCGGCTGGTCACTTCCGCACGTCGGTGCATGCCTCACCGCTGTACGCGCGGGCGGTCACGGAGCTGCTGCGGCGGGTGGACGAGGCGCTGGGGCGGCCGCCGGAGCTGGCTCTGGTGGACCTGGGCGCGGGGCGCGGCGAACTGCTGACCGGGGTACTGGCGGCGGCCGCGCGTGAGCCGCACGGGCTGGCCGCACGGCTGCGGCCGTACGCGGTCGAGCGGGCGGCGCGGCCGGACGGGCTCGACGCGCGCGTGGAGTGGCGGGAGACGGCGCCGGAGGGGTTCACGGGGCTGCTGTTCGCCAACGAGTGGCTGGACAACGTCCCCGTCGACGTCGCCGAGACGGACGCGGACGGCGTCCCGCGCCGGGTCGAGGTCTCGGCGGCCGACGGCGCCGAACGCCTGGGCGCCGAGGTGACCGGCGAGGACGCGGAGTGGCTGGCCCGGTGGTGGCCGCTGGCGGGCGCCGAGCCGGGGCTGCGGGCCGAGATCGGGCGGCCGCGCGACGCGGCCTGGGCGGAGGCCGTGCGGTGCGTGGGCG
>NZ_RIBZ01000544.1:0-2800 GCF_003721215.1 Streptomyces botrytidirepellens | reverse complement strand
CGCGGCCGTACGGGGCGACCGGGCGGCGCCGGGCGGCGCGCCGGTACGCGGGGTGGACACGGGGACGGCCTCGGGCGGCTCGACGGGGTGTGCGGCGGCGTCGGACTGGGCGGGGACGGTGGACCGGCGCGCGGCTTCGGCGCGCACCAGTGCACCCATGGCGGCGTAGACGTCGATGGGCATGCGGGGGCTCCTGCGGGGGTCGGACGGGGCGATGGGCTGATCCGGGGCAGGCCGTGGCGCACCCGCGCTCCGCCCGTGCGGCGGCACATACGGGAGATGCGGGGGATGCGGGAGGGTTACGGGATGCGGAACGGCCCGGGGCCCGCTCAGCAGCGCAGGACGACGTCCCGGGCGGGGAGCCTGCGGGGCGCGGTCTCGTCGGCGGAGCCGGACACGGCGGTGCCCGCCGTACGGTCCGCGGCGCGAGCGCGGTCGATGGCGACGGCGAGGTGCGGGGGCGCCGTGGGGAGGGAGCGGTGGGAGCGGACCGAGGTGGCGCAGGCGCTCCCGGGGTGACCGGCCGGGTGGCGGCCCAGCTCGTGGGCGGCGCGGGCGGCCGGACGCGGGTCGGACCGCTCGTCCTCCTCCGAGGATGCGGAAGGGGACAGGACGCCGGGTCCGCAGTGGTTCGCGGAGGGCGGCGGCGGATGGACGGCGCCGAGGGAGAGCAGTCCGTGCAGCAGGGTGATCGCCAGCAGCGCGACCATCAGGACGGTGCACGGCCGAGCGGGGCCGGAGCGGCGGTTCGTCTCGCGGCCGTGCACCATGCGGCCTCCCTCACTGGTCTCCTTCCAGAGAACCGCGAAGAGCGGAAGCTAGCACTCCGATAGCCCGAAAGAGTCGGGCATTTCACCCGTGTCGGTTACGTTCTCGAACGTACATACCGGCACATTTCGAGGAGGTGGGTGCCGAAGAGGCGTCAGTCCGAGGCCGCCCCGCCGGGCTCCGGCAGCGCGTCGAGCAGCGCGGTCGGCGCGGCCTGCCTCCAGGAGTCGACGAGGATGTCCCGCAGCTCGTCGAGATCCTCCAGGGCGGCGAGACGCACCCGCACCCAGGCGAAGCCCGCCTCGTGGTCGGCGATCCAGAACTTCTCCGGCTCGGCGAGCGCGAGTTCGTCCCGCTCCACCTTGGGACATCGCACGGCCATCGAGGTCTCGTCCTCGGGGAGCGTGGCGAACATCTTCCCGGCGACCCGGAAAGTGGGCATGGACCAGGCGATCTTCTCGGTGGTCTGCGGCAGCGACAACGCGATCCGGCGGACATCGTCAGGCGTGATCATGGCATGACCGTAGAGCACACCACTGACAACGCCACCGGGAACGCCGAGCGGCTATCCCCCGTACACGTACGGCGTGGTGGTGGTCAGCGGTACGAAGCCGAGCCGCTCCAGGATCGGGCGGCTCTGGTCGGACGCGTCGACCTGGAGATAGCGGTAGCCGCGCTCGGCGGCGATCCGGGCGCGGAAGGCGATCAGGGCCCGGTACAGGCCCCGGCCGCGCCACTCCGCCACGGTGCCGCCGCCCCACAGCCCGGCGAAGTCCGCCTCCGGGGGCAGTTCCATCCGCGCGGCGCTCACCGCCCGGTCACCGGCCATGGCGACGACCGGGACGACCGTGTCCGGCGCCTCGCGCAGCCGGCTGAGCAGCCGGTGCCTGAGGTGGCCGCTGTCGGTGCCGAACGCCCGCGCGTGGACGTCCACCATCAGCTCCACCCCCGCGGCGTCGGTGACCCGGAGCAGCCGGAGACCCTCGGGGAGCTCGACGGCGGTGGGCAGGTCCCGCACCGGGGCGACCATCACCGCCTCCTCGGGCTCGGCGGCGAAACCGGCCGCCGCGAGCCGTGCGCCGAGGTCGCCGGGCCGGTCGTGGGCGTACAGCTTCCACTCGAAGGCGCGCCCCCGGGCGGTGAAGTGCCGTATCTGCGCCGCGATGGCCGCGTCCGCCGTGGACGCGTCCAGATCCGACCAGCGGACACCGTTCCAGTCGTCGGCGGCGCCGGTCTGGCGTACCACCCCGTCCACGCGCTCGATCCGGGTCCCGGGGCCGTCGGGCTGCGCTCCCTGTCTCAGCTGCCGGTCGAACAGCTCACGTACTGCGTCAAGGTCCATCCGGTCACCTCAGCACCGGGGGTCGGCACCCGCAACTGCTTTATCGGCGGGGTCACTTGACAGTCCGGGCCGCCCGTACCGTCAGGACAGCAGGCCGCCGAGGCGTTCCACGACGGCCGGGGCTTCCCGGCGCAGCGCGGTCAGGTCCAGGCCCTCGTCGCCGAGGATCACCAGCAGGGCCTGTTCGCCGACGGCCAGGACGACGCTGTAGCCGCCGTTGCACCGGGTGACCACCTCGCGCAGGCTGCCCAGCCCCACTTCGGCGGCGGAACGCTTGCCCAGCGCGAGGGAGGCCGCGGAGAGGGCGGCCAGGGACTCCGGCTGCACAGTGGCGGTGTCGGCGGCCACCAGCAGTCCGTCCGTGGTGGCGATGATGCTCTCGGAGATGCCCAGAACCTGCCCGCGCAGACCGGTCAGTTCCTTGACGAGGTCGCCGGAGGACGCACCGGAGGCAGGTGGGGGGTTGGTCATCGGGGGTCCTCCTCGGACTCCGTCGGGGCTCGCCGTCGCTGCGGCTGTGAGCGGCGGCGATGGGCTGCGGCTGTGAGCGGCGTGGTCGGCTGCGGGAATCGCTGTCGTCGCGGGATCAGCCGGTGCTCTCCGGCCGCCGGTCGGCCGGGGTGCGTCTGGGGAGTCCGCCGCCGGTGGGGGCCGCGGGGCGCGGCGGCTCCGCCGCCGGGTCGCGGGGCG
>NZ_RIBZ01000551.1:0-2787 GCF_003721215.1 Streptomyces botrytidirepellens | reverse complement strand
GCCCGCGCACCGCGCGGGCGGGCCTCGCGTCGTACCGCCTACGCCCTCGGCTTGCCGTTCTTGGGCAGCGGCAGCGTCTGTTCCGTCCAGATGACCTTGCCCTCCGCCGTGTACCGGGTGCCCCACCGGTCGGCGAACTGCGAGACCAGGAACAGCCCGCGGCCGCCCTCGTCCGTCGTCGCCGCGTACCGCAGATGCGGTGAGGTGCTGCTGGTGTCGGACACCTCGCAGATCAGGCTGCGGTCGCACAGCAGCCGCACCCGGATCGGGCCGGTGGCGTAGCGGATCGCGTTGGTGATCAGCTCGCTGAGGATCAGCTCGGTCGTGAACGCCACGTCCCCCAGCTCCCACTCCGCGAGCTTGCCCGCCACCGCCGCCCGCATCTCGGAGACCTGGGCCGGTTCGGACGGCACCTCCCAGTCGGCGATCCGCTCCGGCTCCAGCACCCTCGTACGGGCGACGATCAGCGCGACGTCATCGCTGGGGCGCTCCGGCAGTAACGCGCCCAGCACCGCCGTACAGGTCTCCTCCGGGGTGCGCCCGGGGTGGGCCAGGGCGTCGCCCAGCATCTCCAGGCCCGTCTCGATGTCCCGGTCGCGCTTCTCGATCAGCCCGTCCGTGTACAGCACCAGATGGCTGCCCTCGGGCAGCTCCAGCTCGGACGTCTCGAACGGCAGCCCGCCCAGGCCCAGCGGCGGGCCCACGGGCAGGTCCTTCAGGAGCTCCACCGTGCCGTCCGGGCTCACCACCGCGGGCGGCGGATGACCGGCCCGGGCCATGGTGCAGCGCCGCGTCACCGGGTCGTAGATCGCGTACAGACAGGTGGCCCCGATGATCACCTCACCGCCGCCGTCGCCGTCCGCCACGGCGCTGTGGCCCTCGTCCTGGTCGATGCGGGCGATCAGATCGTCCAGATGGGACAGGATCTCGTCCGGTGGCAGATCGAGGGTGGAGAAGTTGTGCACCGCGGTCCGCAGCCGCCCCATCGTCGCCGCCGCGTGCAGCCCGTGCCCGACGACGTCGCCCACCACCAGCGCCACCCGCGCGCCCGGCAGCGGAATGACGTCGAACCAGTCGCCGCCGACGCCCGATTCGGCGGGCAGATAGCGGTACGCCACGTCCAGCGCGTTCTGCTCGGGCAGCACCCGCGGCAGCAGGCTGCGCTGGAGCGTCACCGCCATGGTGTGCTCGCGGGTGTAGCGCCGGGCGTTGTCGATGCTGACGGCCGCCCGGGTGACCAGCTCCTCGGCGAGCGAGACGTCGTCCTCCTCGAACGGCTCGGGCTTCTCCGCGCGCATGAAACTGGCCACGCCCAGCACCACGCCCCGGGCCCGCAGCGGGACCGTGATCATCGAGTGGATGCCACAGTCGACGATCTTCCGGGCCTGGTCGGGATCCTGCTCCTGCCAGCCCCCGTGGTCGCTCAGCACCGGCACGACCGTGACGATGCCGGTGCGGAACCCGCGGGCCTGGGGCGCGTTCGGGGTGAAGCGGATCAGCTTGCCGAGCGGGTAGAGCGGCACGTCGTCGCGGATGCCGCTGAGCGCCGTACGCCGCAGGGGCGTGGGGCGGCCGTCCGCGCTCCCCCCGCCGCCCGTCGTACCGGCGGCGCCCTCCTGGGGCTCCTCGCCGCGCAGCACCGAGTCCGCGAGGTCGACGGAGACGTAGTCGGCGAACCGGGCCACCGCGTACTCCGCCAGCTCCTGCGCGGTGCGCACCACGTCCAGCGTGGTGCCGATGGACACGCCCGCGTCGTACAGCAGCTTCAGGCGGTTGCGCGCCAGGTCGACCTTGCCGGTCAGCGCGCGCAGCTCGGTGGTGTCGCGCAGGGTCGCGACGCTGCCGGGCGGGCCGCCGTTGCGGTCGGTGGGGCGGTGGCTGACCGACAGCAGCCGCTCCCCGGCCGTGTGCACCTCGTCGGTCGCCGGGCGCCCGGAGACCAGCAGCTCGGCCGTGTGCGGGTCGAAGCCCAGCTCGGCGACGAGGCGGCCCTCCGCGTCCGGGGGCAGGGCGAAGAGGCGGCGCGCCTCGTCGTTGGCCAGCACCAGGCGGCCGTCGCCGCTGACGATCAGCACGCCCTCGCGCACGGCGTGCAGCACCGCGTCGTGGTGCTCGTACATGCGCGTCATCTCGGCCGGGTCCAGGCCGTGGGTCTGGCGCCGCAGCCGCCCGGTGACCAGCGCCGTCCCCACCGTGGCCAGCGCGAGCGCGGCCGCGGCGGCGAAGAACATCAGCGGCAGCTGGTGGTTGGCCGCGCCGCTCACCTTCTTGATCGTGATCCCGGCCGAGACCAGGCCCACGACCTTCCCGCGCTGGTCGAGGACGGGGACGACGGACCGCACGGACAGGCCGAGCGTGCCGGTGAAGGTCTCGGTGACCGTCCGGCCCTTCACGGCGGCGTCGATGCTGCCCATGAAGTGCTTACCGATCCGGTTCTCATTGGGGTGGGTGTAGCGGATCCCGTGCGGCGACATGGCCACGACGAAGTCGACGCCCGAACCCTTGCGGGCCCGCTCGGCGAGCGGCTGGAGCGCGGCGGTCGGATCGGCGCCCCGCATCGCGGCGGCCGTGCCCGGGGCGTTCGCGAAGCTCTCGGCGACGGCCATCGAGCGGTTGCGGGCCTCGCGCTCGCTGTCGTACCGGGACTGGAGGACGAGCGCCGCCACGGCGGCGACGACGAGCAGCAGCACGACGCCCACTTGGAGAACGAAGACCTGGCCCGCGACCGTACGCACGCCGCGCGGCGGGCGACGGCGCGGCCGACCGCCCCGGCGGCCCCGGCGGGGG
>NZ_RIBZ01000546.1:0-2786 GCF_003721215.1 Streptomyces botrytidirepellens | reverse complement strand
GCG
Source organism: Streptomyces botrytidirepellens (assembly GCF_003721215.1). Taxonomy (NCBI): domain Bacteria; kingdom Bacillati; phylum Actinomycetota; class Actinomycetes; order Kitasatosporales; family Streptomycetaceae; genus Streptomyces; species Streptomyces botrytidirepellens. Next base: position 2,783 of record NZ_RIBZ01000546.1, on the reverse strand, counting down.
GGGCGGCGCGGCCGCGGTGTGACGGCGGGTCGACGGCCGGGGGCGCGGAGGCCCGGGAGCGCGGAGCTCAGACGCGCGCCCCCGCCTCCAGACCCGCCTCCGCGTCCAGCCCCGCCGCCAGGGCCCGCAGCGCCTTCTCCGACGCGGACCCCTTCTCCGCCGTGTACGTGCACAGCACCTGCCCCGGATCCGCGGGCAGCACCAGCGCCTCGTACGTCACCACCAGGTCCCCCACCTCCGGGTGCCGGTAGCGCTTCGTACCGCGCATCCGCTCCTGCACCGCCTGCGCCTCCCAGCGCCGGCGGAACTCATCGCTCCGCTCCCGCAGCTCATGGATGATCTGGCACAGCCGCGCGTTGGCCGGGGTGCGCCCGATCTCGGCGCGCAGGCCGGCCACCGTGTCGTCGGCAACCTCGGACCAGTTCGGGTGCAGCTCCCGCGTCCGGGGGTCGAGAAAGATCAGCAGGGCGCCGTTGCGCTCGTCCTCCGGAAGCGCGGCGAAGTCGACACCGATGCGGCCGCCGAGCCGGTTCCAGGCCAGGACGTCCATGCCCGGGCCGAAGACGAAGGCCGGGATCCTGCCGTCCATCGCCTCCAGCAGCCGGAGGACCTCCGGTCGCACGCGCGGGCGCGGGTCCGCGCTCGCATGGCCGTGCCGCCGCGGCAGGGTGATGTTGCGCAGATACGTGTGCTCGGACGGGGTCAGCCGCAGCGCCCGCGCCAGGCCGTCCACGACGGAGTCCGAGACGGCGGGGGCGCGGCCCTGTTCGATGCGGGTGTAGTAGTCGACGCTGATCCCGGCGCGCTGCGCGACCTCCTCGCGGCGCAGGCCCCGCACCCGGCGCCGGACGACGCCCTCCGGCAGCCCCACCTCGGCGGGGTCGAGCGCGGCGCGGCGCGCCTTGAGGAACGCCTTGATCTCCGGTTCGGAATGGCCCATCGGTCCATTATCCGGGTGGTTCCGGCAGACCCAGGTTGGGTCGGGCCTGGTTCGGTACTCGTCGGATGCGGAGGCTGTGTCCAGTTGCTCCGAACCCCGAATCCCGAATCCACCGGAGCACCCAGCGGGAGGCATACCCATGAAGCGCAGGATTCTCGGCGGCACCGGCATCTCGGTCAGCGAATACGCCCTGGGCGCGATGATGTTCGGCGCCATGGCCAACCGGGACCACGACGACTCGGTACGGATCATCCACCGCGCCCTCGACGCGGGCATCAACTTCGTCGACACGGCCGACATCTATTCGGCGGGCGAGTCGGAGGAGATCGTCGGCAAGGCCCTCAAGGGCCGCCGTGAGGACGTCGTCCTGGCGACCAAGGCCCATGGCTCCATGGGCGACGACGACAACCACAGCGGCAACTCACGCCGCTGGATCACCCGCGAGATCGAGAACAGCCTGCGCCGCCTCGGCACGGACTACATCGACCTCTACCAGATCCACCGCCCCGACCCGACGACCGACGTCGACGAGACGCTGTCCGTCCTGTCCGACCTGGTCCGGGCGGGCAAGGTGCTGGCCGTCGGGTCGTCCACCTTCCCGGCGGAGCAGATCGTGGAGGCCCAGTGGGTGTCGGAGCGGCGCGGCCACGTCCGCTTCCGCACCGAGCAGCCGCCGTACTCGATCCTGGCGCGGAGCGTGGAGGCGGCCGTGCTGCCGACCGCGCAGAAGTACGGGATGGGCGTGCTGAGCTGGGGCCCGCTCTCGGCGGGCTGGCTCTCGGGCCGCTACACGAAGGCGTCCGACATCGACCTGGCGGGCGGCGGCCGGGCGGCGCTGGAGCAGTTCAAGTTCGACCCGTCGCTGCCGGAGAACGCCCGTAAGCTCGAGGCCGTCGGTGAGCTGAGCAAGCTGGCCTCCGACGCCGGGCTGTCGCTGCCGCACCTGGCCATCGCGTTCGTACGCGCCCACCCCGCCATCACCTCGGTGATCATCGGGCCGCGGACGATGGAGCAGCTGGAGGACCTGCTCGCCGGGTCCGAGGTGGAGCTGAGCGCGGACGTCCTGGACCGGATCGACGAGATCGTGCCGCCGGGCACCGACCTCAACCGGGCGGACAGCTACTACGTGCCCCCGGCCCTCGCCGACAAGGCCCTGCGGCGGCGCTGACCGCTCAGGACGCGTCCAGCGCGGTGAGCAGCGCGTCCACGAGGGTGCGGTCGTGGTCGTACGTGAGGCGGCTGCGGGCCGCGTCCGGGGGCAGCCAGAGCAGCCGGTCGACCTCCCGGTTCGGTACGAACGCCTCGTCGGGGACCGCCTCGGCGGCCCAGTAGCGGACCTCCTTCGGGCGGCCCCTGGCGGCGTAGTGCAGCGTGGGCAGCTCCACGCCGGGCGTGCAGCCGATCCCGGTCTCCTCCACCACCTCGCGCACCGCGCAGTGCAGCGCGTCCTCGCCGCGCTTCAACTTTCCCTTGGGGTGCGACCAGTCGTCGTACCGCGGCCGGTGGACGAGCGCGATCTCCAGCCCGCCGCCCCGCGCGGTGTGCCGCGTGCCCCGCGGGGTCCGGCGCGTGTGCCGCGGGGTGTGCCGCCACAGCACACAGCCCGCCGCCAGCACGGTCGTCCCGTCGTCCCGATCCCGGGAATCACCCTGACCGCTCATCCTGCCGTCCCGCCTCCCCTGGCGTTCTGTCGTCAGGAAGCCTGGCCCACGACCCGCCGCCACATCCGGCCGAACGCGAACCGGGCCGCCTCCACCTCGTGCCGCTGGTCCGCGTGCAGCACGCCGAGCGCGTACGCCGTCGCCGGGGCGATCCGCGGCGTACGGGCCGCGGCCGCCGCGGC
>NZ_RIBZ01000548.1:0-2785 GCF_003721215.1 Streptomyces botrytidirepellens | reverse complement strand
GGACGCCCGGCCGAGCCCGGAGCCGCCGCCGACCGGAGCGGGCGGGTACGACGGGGCGCCGTCTCGGGCCCGCGGGAGCCCCGGCGTTCACCGGGGGCCGCGGGATCCACGGAGCCGGCCCCGCACGCCGCGCGCGGTCAGCCCCGTACGCCGCCCAGGGCCATGGCGACCGCCGCCTCCGTGATGCCCTCGGGGTCCTCGACTCCCAGCTCGATACGGCGGACCGCGGCGTCCACGACGCCCTGGAGCAGCACCGCGGCCAGCCGGGGCTGCTGATGGCCGAGCGCGCCGAGGGCCTCGACCACCATGCCGATCAGCCCGCCGTGGGCGGCGCGGATCTTCTCGCGCGCACTCGCGTCCAGCTCACCGGCCGAGATCGCCACCACGGCACGGTGGCGGCGGTCGCCGACGAGAGCGAGCTGTCGGCGCACATATGCCTCGACCTTCGCCTCGGGCGTCCCGGCCTCCTCCATGGCGGCCTCGACCTCCGCGGCCCAGACCGGGAAGTCGACGGCGCACAACTCCTCGACCACGGCCGCGCGGGAACGGAAGTACTCATAGACGGACGAGCGGGCGAGGCCCGTGCGCTCGGCGAGAGCGGGGAAGGTCAACGCCTCCGTACCGCCCTCGGACAGCAAGGAGCGGGCGGCCTCCAGCAGGGCGCCGCGCTGCATCGTCCGGTGCTCGGCCACTGAGGCCGCTCGAATCCTGGGCACGTCACCACTGTACGGAGACGTCACGGTCACGTCACGACGGTGGCGAACCCGACGGGACGATTCAGCGTCCGACGTCGGCGAGTTTCGCGCGCAGCTGGAGCACGGACTTGGTGTGGATCTGGCTGACCCGGCTCTCGGTGACCCCGAGGACCTGGCCGATCTCGGCCAGCGTGAGCCCCTCGTAGTAGTAGAGCGTGACCACGGTCTTCTCCCGCTCCGGAAGGGTGTTGATGGCCCGGGCGAGCAGGCGGCGCAGCTCCCGGTCCTCGGCCACCTCGACCGGATTGTCCGCGGCGGTGTCCTCCAGGGTGTCCATGAGGCTGAGCCGGTCGCCGCCCTCGCCGCCGACGTGCAGCAGCTCCTCCAGGGCGACCACGTTGGCCAGCGACAACTGGCTGAAGACCCCGTGCAGTTCGTCGACGCTGATGTCCATCTCGGCGGCGACCTCGGCCTCGGTGGGGGTGCGGCGCAGCGCCGCCTCGAGCGTGGCGTACGCCCGCTCGACCGCCCTGGCCTTCTGGCGGACCGAGCGCGGGATCCAGTCCAGCGCCCTCAGTTCGTCGATCATCGCACCGCGGATGCGGGTGATGGCGTAGGTCTCGAACTTGATGGCGCGCTCGGGGTCGAACTTCTCGATGGCGTCGATGAGTCCGAAGACACCGGACGAGACGAAGTCGGCCTGCTCGACGTTGGAGGGCAGCCCGACGCTGACCCGCCCGGCCACATATTTCACCAAGGGTGAGTAGTGCAGGATCAGCTGCTCCCGCAGCCGCCCGTCGCCCGTGGCTTTGTACGACCGCCACAGCTCGTCGAGCGAGGACGGTGCCGCGGGGCGCACCGCGCCGCGGGCAGCGGGCGGCGCCGCGCGGTCAGACCCGGAGATGTGCTGGGGCATTCGTCGCCTTGAGCCGTTCTGCCATGACATGGGTGAGGACGTACGCTTCCACCGGAAACCTCGTGAGCGTAGCGTGACTACGGCGTCGCGGTATGCGAAGGGCAGCGGCTCGGCGGTGTGCGGATACGGTCATCGCCTCAACCCTTTCACCCGATTGCCCCGATATGGGGGATCGCCTCGCCGTGTGCCGTCACTACGGCGCGCGGACGGCGCCAACTGCCAGCGGTCGCCATGGCGTTCGACGAAACCCAGGGCGAGCAGTTCGTAGAGCCGGCCCACGGCCTCTTCACAGCTCGTCCCGGAATCCCTGGCCACCTCACGTCCCTCGTTGCCGCCCTGTGCCGACAACGCTTCCAGCACCCGTGCCGTCACGGGATCGAGAAGGTCCCGCTCGACGAGGGGCCCTTCCCGGACAGGGGCGAGGTCCCCGATGCCGCCGATCAGCTCGACGACTTCGTCGGCGTCGGTGACCAGGACGGCCTCGCCGCGCAGCAGTTCGTGGACCCCCGCCGAGAGCCCGCTGGTGACCGGGCCGGGCACTCCCATGGTGGACCGGCCGAGCTGTTGTGCCCGGCGCGCGGTGACCAGCGATCCGCTGCGGTACTCGGCCTCGATGACGACCGTGCCGCGGGTGAGCGCGGCGATGACCCGGTTGCGCAGCACGAAGCGGCTGCGGGTGGGATGCGCTCCGGGCGGCAACTCGGCCAGTACCAGCCCCTGTTCCGCGATGCGTTCGATCAACTCGGCGTGCCCCCGCGGATAGGGCGTGTCCACCCCGGAGGCGAGCACGGCGACGGTGGCCCCGCCCACGGCGAGCGCCCCGCGGTGCGCCGCGCCGTCCACGCCCTGCGCCGCGCCGGAGACCACCACCCAGCCCCGCTCGGCGAGCCCGGCGCCCATCGTCGCCGCGACATGCGCGCCGTAGTCGCTGCACGCGCGGGCCCCCACCACCGCGGCCGAGCGCAGCGCCCACATGCGCAGCGACGCGGGGCCCCGCACCCATAACCCGACCGGGCGAGCGTCCCCGAGGTCGTCGAGCTGACCGGGCCACTCCATGTCCCCGGGGCAGACGAACCGCCCGCCCCGGGCCGCGATCAGGTCGAGGTCGGCGGCCGGGTCGAGCCCGCCGGCCCGCAGCGCGCATCCGGCCAGCCGCCGCGGGCTCGCCCCGGGC
>NZ_RIBZ01000542.1:0-2774 GCF_003721215.1 Streptomyces botrytidirepellens | reverse complement strand
GTCGGGCGCGCCCACGGCTCCGGGCGGGCCCACGGGGCCGGGTGCGACGGCTCCGGGCGCGCGGCCGTCCTTCGTCGCCTGGCTGCGTACGCCGCGCGCCGAGGCGGCGGGGCCGGGGGTGTGGGCGTATGGGCACAGGCCCAAGCCGCCGGAGGACCCGGACCGGATTCCCGGGCGCCGGTTGTTGAGCGGGGCGGTCATCGCCGCGCTCTGCGGGTGGCTGGTCTGGTCACTGCTGTACAACGGCTATCTCGGTGGATATTGGTACTGGCCTCTCTATCTCCTCACACCGGACGCGTGGTACGAGGTGGGAGGCGAGGTGATGGGGCCAGGCTGGTGGGCCCAGTACCTCTATGAAGCGCTCGTCGCGTGCGTCATCGCCGTCCTCTTCGGCCGCGTCGGCCACTGGCCCGAAGTCTGGCGCCGCTACGTCACCCCCCTCTTCCGGCGCGCCTGGGACGAGACGGACGCGGCGGCCGCGCCGAGTCGGCCCGAGGCCGATCCCGTCGAGTGGCCGCATCTGCGGGCCGCCGGGGCGCACGGGGCGGCTGATCGGCTGGCTGCCGAGGCGCGGGCCGGGGCGATGAACGACGTCGATCACGCGCGGATCGAGCACGCCTGGCAGTTGGTGCGGGCCGGACGGAATTCGCTCGCCACGTTCACCGACACCGTGCTGCGCCACGGCGCCGCCTCGCACGGCCATCCGTCCGGTGCCCGGGATCTGCCCGGGCGCACGGCCGAGCACGATCTGCTCGCCCGCCAGGTCCGGCTCGGGACCGCCGTCGACGATCTGCGCAATCCCTACCAGCACCGCGGCGCCGGGCTCGCGCTCGACCCCGACGTACTGGGGACCTCGCTGCTCGCCGTTGGGCCGCCCGGGTCGGGGAAGACCGGGCGGCTGGTGCGGCCCGTCGTGGAGTCGCTGTGTCTCCAGGCGCTCGCCGGGCGGGTCGCGGTGGTGGCCGTGGGGCCCGCGGGGGCGGGGCTGGGGCCTGACGAGGCGTTCGACGTCGTCGTGAAGATCGGCCGCCCCGACTCCGGCTACGACTTCGACCTCTACGGCGGCACCACGGATCCCGACGAGGCCGCGGGCATCCTCGCCGAGGCACTGATCGGCGACATGGCCGCCTCGCTGCCCGGCGGTGACAGCCGCCGGGCGGCCACGGCGCTGGCCCAGCTGCTGGGTCCCTACCGTGCCGCGCACGGCCGCTTCCCGTCCGTGCCGGAACTGCGCGAGCTGCTGGACGGCGCGAAGGCGGCGGTGGGCGCGCTGCGCGAGGCGCTCGACGCGGCAGGTGAGCGGGCGCAGGCGCGTGAGCTGGAGGCGCGGGTGCGGCAGTCCGGCGCGCCCGGGGATGTGGGGGCGCTGCTGGCCGACCGGATCGCGCTGCTGGACCGGCCCGCGTTCGCCGACTTCTTCGACACCACCGGCAACCGGCGGCCGTTTTCCCTCCGTGCCCTCGAGCACCCGTTGCGGGTCCGGATCGATCTGCCGGAGCGCGGGCACGCCGAGGCGTCCCGCATGCTGGCCCGTCTCGTGCTCGCGCAATTCACCGAGTGCGCGGCGGGCCGTGCCGACCGGTCGCTCTTCGCGTGCCTGGTCCTCGACGACGCGTCGCACACCATCACCCCCGAGGCGCTGCGCGGTATCCAGCGCCTCCGCGCCGCCCACGCGGGCGCGGTGCTCACCCTCCGCACCCTCGACGACGTTCCCGAGACGCTGCGCAGCGCGCTGCTGGGGGCGGTCGGCTGCCGGATGGCCTGCGCCGGGGTGACGACGTGGGACGGGGCCCGGTTCGCGGAGGTGTGGGGTACGGAGTGGGTCGAGACCCGGGACGTCACGGACCGGCAGATCATCTCGGACGAACCGTTCACCAAGGTCCTGCACTTCATCCGCAAGGTGGTGACAGGGAAGGCCGTCACCACCCAGTCCGTGACCGTGCGGAAGGTGGAGCGCGAGCGCTGGTCCGCGTCCGAGCTGGCGCATTCGGTCCCGGCCGGGCACGCGGTGCTGTCGGTGACGTCGGTGCGGGGTGAGGGCGGGCCGCCGGTGCTGGTGGATCTGCGCGGCTGAGCCACCAGTCGGCTCGAGAGGTGACGTTCTCGGCGCGGATACCACGCATTCGTCCATTGAGGCAGAATCGGCAGTAGCCGTTCATACGGGACGGTGAAGTCGCATTCGTCGTCGTATTCCGTCGTCGCATCCGCATCGAAGGTGCCATGCCTCCCACGCTCGCCTCACTCGTCCACCACACCGCGCTCAAGCTGTCCGTCCTCGCGGGAGAGGACCGGCTGGAGACGCCGGTGCGCTGGGCCCATGTCAGCGAGCTCGCCGACCCCGTGCCGTACATGGAGGGCGGCGAGCTGCTGCTCATCACCGCGATGAAGCTGGACGCCGAGGACCCGGAGGAGATGGCCCGCTATGTCCGGCGGCTGGCCGACGCGGGGGTGGTGGGGCTGGGCTTCGCGGTCGGCGTCGCCTACGACGAGGTGCCGACGGCGCTCGTGGCCGCGGCCAAGCAGGAGGGGCTGCCGCTGCTCGTGGTGCCGCGCCGTACGCCCTTCATCGCCATCAGCAAGGCCGTCTCGGCGGCGATAGCCGCCGACCAGTACCGCGCGGTGACCGCCGGGTTCGAGGCACAGCGCGAGCTGACCCGCGCCGCGATCGGCGCCGAGGGGCCCGCCGCGCTGCTCGCCCGGCTCGCCGCGCACGTCGACGGCTGGGCGGCGCTCTACGACGCCTCCGGCTCCGTGGTCGCCGCCGCCCCCGACTG
>NZ_RIBZ01000543.1:0-2757 GCF_003721215.1 Streptomyces botrytidirepellens | reverse complement strand
GCGTACGGCGGCGGCCCGGGCGGCGCCGAAGGCGACCTCCCGCAGCTGCATGGCCGCGGCCTGGGGCCCGGCCGCGCCGTCGGGTGCCGTGCCGGGGGGCGGGGTGGCGGTGGTGGTCATGGCGTCGCCTCTCTGGTCATGGCGTCGCCGCTCAGCACCGGCCGGCGGGCACGGACAGCGTGCAGACGTTGCCGGTGAAGGTGTTGCCGGGGCCCTTGTCCCGGTCGGCCACGTCGGCGGGCTTGTTGCCGGTGAGCACGTTGCGGCTGATGGCGTTCTTGCTGTTCGCGATGCCGACGACGCTCTTGAACAGCACGATGCCGCCGGACATGGGCGAGGTGCCGACGTTGTCGTGCACCTGGTTGCCGGTCACCCGGGTGGTCTCGGTGCCGGTGAGCACGATGCCCGCGCCCTGGATGAACGGCAGTCGGGCGTTGGGGGCGCAGTAGGCGTTGTTCGCCTGGACGGCGTTGTGGGCCACCGTCAGGTCCCCGGCGCGCGGCTTGGACTCGTCGCCCACGACGAACACCCCGCCGCAGTTGCCCGCGACGGTGTTCTGCTCCACGGTCAGGTTGCGCAGCCGGCGCACCACGACGCCGATCCGGTTGCCGGTCAGCCGGTTCTCGGCGACCCGGGTGCCCTTGGCGTCGGTGGCGCCGCCCTCGGCGTCGACGGTGTTCGCCAGGAAGATGCCCGACTCCTTGTTGTTGCGGGAGACGTTGCGGACGAAGACCCCGCGGGTGGACAGCTGCTGGCCGATGCCCTGCTGGCCGTTCTTCTCGGCGAGGGTGTTGCGTACGTCCATCCGGACGGTGCGGGAGCCCCAGATGCCGTTCTTGGGGAAGCCGGTGACGGTCAGCGAGCGGATGTGGACATTCTTGACGCGGCGCTGGGCCGTACCGGTGACGCAGACGCCGTGTCCGGCCTTGCCGCAGGCGTTGGCCGACGCCTTGGCGGGCGCGGTGAGGACGGTCGTCCGGCCCACGCCGCGCAGGGTCAGCCGGTCCTTGGTGATCTGCACGTTCTCCCGGTAGACACCGGCCCGCAGCTGGATGGTGTCGCCGGGCCGGGCCGCCTTCACCGCGGCCTGGATCGACTGGCCGGGCTTGACGGTGTGCACGGTGGGGGCCGGGGCGGCGTGGGCGCCCGGCAGCTGGGTGAGTTCGATGGCGAGGGCGGCCGTGAGGCCCGCGAGGTAGCGAAGCGTGAGTGTGCGCATGAACAGGAAGTTATGAGTGACTTTCACCACTCGCCACTTATGCCCCGCCTTGTTACGTACGCCCCGATCACTCCTACTCCAGCACCCGGGAGCCGCCGACCGGCAGGTCCCACAGCTCCTCGCGGGGGCGGCCCGTCGCCTCGAAGGCGGCGCGGACCCGGTGCAGGGGCTCCAGCGGCGGTTCGGCGGAGAGCAGGAACGTCGACCAGTGCATGGGGACCAGCGCCCGCGCCCCGAGGTCCTGATACGCCCGTACGGCCTCGTCGGGATCGGTGTGCACCGGGCGGAGCATCCAGCGCGGGTCGTACGCGCCGATCGGCAGCAGCGCCAGGTCGATGCCCGGGTACCGGTGGCCGATCTCCCGGAACCAGTGGCCGTAGCCGGTGTCGCCCGCGAAGTACACCCGCTGCCCGTCGGGCGCGGTGACGACCCATCCGCCCCACAGCGAGCGGCAGGTGTCGGTCAGGGTGCGCTTGCTCCAGTGGTGCGCGGGGACGAAGTCGAAGCGGACCGGGCCGCCAGCGCCCGGCAGTTCGGCCGCCTCCCACCAGTCCAGCTCGGTCACCCGGGTGAACCGGCGCGCCCGGAACCACCCGGCAAGGCCGGCCGGGACGAACAGCGGCGTGGCGCGGGGCAGCCGCTTGAGGGTGGGCGCGTCGAGGTGGTCGTAGTGGTTGTGGCTGATGACCACCGCGTCGACGGGCGGCAGGTCCTCCCAGCGCACCCCCGGCGGGGTGACCCGGGCCGGGGTGCCGAGGATCCGGCGGGACCAGACCGGGTCGGTGAGCACGGTGAGCCCGCCGATCCGCAGCACCCAACTCGCGTGCCCCGCCCAGGTCAGCGCCGTCTGCGCGGGTCCCGTCGGCGGCAGCGGACCGGGCGCGAAGGGCAGGTCCGGGATCTGGCGCAGCGTGTCCACCGGTGGCCGCAGCCGCCCCTCGCGGGCCAGCCGGGCGAGGGCGCGCACCCCGGGCAGCGGGGAGGTGAGCCGGTGGACGAACGACCGCGGCCAGGTGCGGACCTCGCCGAGCGGGCGCGGGGCGGACAGGGGCGGCGGCGCGTCGAGGGACGGACGCGCCCGGGCCGGGAGCGGCAACCGGGACGTGCCGCGGCCCTCGCCCGCTTCGGTGGGTTCGGCCTGGTCGGTCATGGGGTGCGCTCCCTTCGCGGTCGCTTCACGGCCGCGTACGCGGCCGGCCGGTCACGGCTTACGGCCCCTCGGTCCTGACGAGGTCGCGGAAGGCCGCCTCGAAGGCGGCCAACTCCTCTGCCACATGCGGAAGTTCCAGCGGATCGGGGGCGGCCAGCGCGGCGAGCCGCAGCTCGTCCGACGCCCCGAGCAGCGGCAGCGTCGCCAGCCGGACCCGCAGGGTGTGCGGCGGGTCGCCGAACCGGTGGCCGCCGGCCACCGCCGGGCCGAGCCGCCCGGCCAGTTCGCGCTCCAGCTCCACCGAATCGGTGAGGGAGCGGGCGGCGAGCACCCCGCGCAGCTCGTCGAGGTCCGCGTACAGCTGCCGCCCGGCCTGCGGCGGGCGGCA
>NZ_RIBZ01000545.1:0-2754 GCF_003721215.1 Streptomyces botrytidirepellens | reverse complement strand
TACGAGCCGTCGGGGCGGACGAACAGCGCCCGGCCGAGGAGTTCGGCCGGGCCCCGGGACACCCGGGCGACCGCGGCCGTCTCCCCGCGGGCGGCGGCCGCCAGGGCCGCCGCGAACACCGCCCGGTCCGGGGCGTCCGCCCGCACCGGCGTGACCATGACTTCGAGCACACCGCCGCAGGTCAGCCCCACCGCGAACGCGTCGTCGTCGCTGTATCCGAAGCGCTCCAGGACCGTCTCGCCGTCCTCGAGCGCCTGGACGCAGCGGTCGTACACCGCGCCCTCCACGCAGCCGCCGGAGACCGACCCGATGGCCGTGCCCTCGGCGTCGACGGCGAGGGCGGCGCCGGGACCCCGCGGCGCGCTGCCACCGACGGCCACGACGGTGGCGACGGCGAAGTCCCGGCCCTCCTCGACCCACCGGTTCAGCTCGGTGGCGATGTCAAGCATCCACGTCCCCACCCGGCGCGGTGCCCGCCAGCAGGACGCGGTCGGGGCGGATCGGCAGGTGCCGGTGGCGCACACCGGTCGCGTGCCAGACGGCGTTGGCGATCGCCGCCGCCGCTCCCACGATCCCGACCTCGCCGATGCCCTTGATGCCCACGGGGTCGTCCGGGTCCGGGTCGTCCACCCAGCCCACCTCGATGGGCGGCACGTCGGCGTGCGCGGCGACGTGATAGCCCGCGAGGTCGGGGCCGACGTGGCTGCCGAAGGCCCGGTCCCGGATCGCCTCCTCGTGCAGCGCCATGGACAGGCCCCAGACCATGCCGCCGCGGAGCTGGCTGCGCGCGGTCAGCGGGTTGACGATCCGGCCCGCCGCGAAGATGCCGAGCATGCGCCGTACGCGGACCTCGCCCGTCGCGGCGTCCACGGCCACCTCGGCGAACTGCGCCCCGAAGGAGTGCCGTTCCTTCTGGGCCAGGGCGCCGATGGCCTCGGCCGTGTTCGACCGGGCGGTGATCCCCTCCTCAGGGATGGCGCCGCCGAGGGCCAGCTGCTCGCGCAGCTCCTTCGCCGCGGAGGTCACGGCCCAGGCCCAGGAGCGGGTGCCCATGGAGCCGCCCGCGATCATCGCCTGGCCGAAGTCGCTGTCCGCGATGCGCATGTGGATGCGGCTCGGCTCCACCTCCAGCGCGTCCGCGGCGATCTGGGTCAGCGCGGTCCGGGCGCCGGTGCCGATGTCGGCCGCGGTGATCCGTACCGTGAACGTGCCGTCCGCCTCGGCCGTCACCGCGGCCGTGGACGGCATGGCGTTCGAGGGGAACGTGGCCGCCGCCGTGCCGGTCCCGAGCAGCCAGCGGCCCTCGCGGCGCACTCCGGGACGCGGGTCGCGGTCCGCCCAGCCGAACCTGCGGGCGCCCTCCTCGAAGCAGTCGATGACCCTGCGGGTGCTGTACGGCAGGCCGGAGACGGGGCCCGCCTCGGGCTCGTTGCGCGCCCGCAGCGCGATCGGGTCCAGGCCGCACTTCTCGGCGAGTTCGTCGAGCGCGGACTCCAGCGCGAACGAGCCCGGGGCCTCGCCCGGCGCGCGCACGAAGGTCGGGGTCGGCACGTCGAGCGCCACCACGCGGTTGACGGTGTGGTGCGCGTCGGCGTCGTACATCGCGCGCCCGTAGTCGGCGCTGCGCTCGATGAACTCGTGCACGGTCGACGTGAGGCTGAGGGCCTCGTGGTCGAACGCGGAGAGCCGCCCCTCGGCGTCGGCGCCCAGCCTGACCCGCTGCACGGTGGGGCTGCGGTAGCCGGTGATCGAGAACATCTGGCGGCGCGTCAGCACGACCCGGACCGGGCGGTGCAGCACGGTCGTGGCCATCACGGCGGCCACCTGGTGCGGGCGGAGCCCCTTGGAGCCGAAGCCGCCGCCGACGTGCTCGGACAGCACCCGCACCGAACCGAGGTCCAGGGAGAACATCTTCGCCAGCTCGTCGGCCACCCACATGCTGCCCTGGTTGGAGTCGACGACCTCCAGCCGGCCGCCGTCCCAGCGGGCGGTGGCGGCGTGGGGCTCCATCATGGCGTGGTGCTCTTCCGGAGTGGTGTACTCCGCGTCCACGACGGCGGCCGCCGCGGCGAGTTCGGCCGCGAGGTCCCCCTTCTCGGTCTCCGCCGACGGGTCCTCCGGCTTGCGCGCACCGGGGTGCCCGGCGGAGAACGCGACGTCGTGCGGCTCCTCGTCGTAGTGGACCACCAGCGCCTCGGCGGCCTCCCTGGCCTGCTCCGGCGTCTCCGCGACGACCAGCGCCACCGGCCAGCCCGCGAACGGCACCCGGTCGGTCTGGAAGAGCGTGATCGTCGGGTCGGGCTTCCCCAGCAGGCCGACGTAGTCGCCGTCGACCTGCGGGGCGTTCCCGTGGTGGAGGACGGTGAGGACGCCGGGCATCGCCTCGACGGGGGCGGACTCCACCGAGCGGATGCGGCCGCGGGCGATGGTGGACACCACCAGCCAGCCGTGGGCCAGGTCGGCGAAGGGGATCTCACCGGCGTAGCGGGCCGCGCCGGTGACCTTCTCCCGGCCCTCGACGCGGGTGTGCGCGGTGCCGACGGACGGGGTGACGGCGGCGGTTCCGGTCGTCGTGGTCATCGGACGGCCTCCTCGGAGAGTTCGGTCAGCATGGCCACGACGAGGTTGCGCATCAGCGTCACCTTGTATCCGTTTCCGGGCAGCGTCTCGGCGGCCGCCAGTTCGGCGTCCGCGGCGGCGGCGAACGCCTCGGCGGTCGCCGGTCCCCCGGTCAGCGCCCGCTCGGCCGCGCGG
>NZ_RIBZ01000541.1:0-2717 GCF_003721215.1 Streptomyces botrytidirepellens | reverse complement strand
GGCCGTCCGCGGCGCGGGCGGACGCCAACCGGACCGGCGGCGGCCGGCTCGGCGTACGACGCACCGGGCGCGCCCCGGAGAACGCCCGCCCCGTCCACAACCTGCTCCAGGGCAGCCCGGACGCCGCCGCCTTCCCGCGCACCTCCTGGCTGGCCTCGGCCCGGCGCGCGCTGACGGCCGCGCCCAGCGAGGCGTTCGGCCCCGGCGATCCGCACGGCCGCCCGGAGCTGCGCCGCGCCCTGGCCGACTACCTCGCCCGGGCCCGCGGCGTGCGCACCGACCCGGACCGGATCGTGATCTGCTCGGGCTTCGCGCACGCCCTGCGGCTGCTGAGCGGAACCCGCGCACTGCGTCAGAAGGCGGCCGTCGAGGCGTACGGCCTGGACTTCCACCGTTCGCTGCTGACCGCCGCCGGAATCCGGACGGTGCCGCTGCCGCTGGACGAGGACGGCGCCCGCACCGAGGAGCTGGCCACCCGCCGGGACCTGCGCGGCGTGACGGCCGTGCTGCTCACCCCCGCCCATCAGTTCCCGACCGGCGGACCGCTGCATCCGGAGCGGCGCGCCACGGCCGTCGACTGGGCGCGGGCGAAGGGCGGGCTGATCGTGGAGGACGACTACGACGGGGAGTTCCGCTACGACCGGCGGCCTGTGGGCGCCGTCCAGGGCCTCGACCCCGACCGCGTGCTGTACGTCGGCTCGGTCAGCAAGAGCCTCTCGCCCGCCCTGCGGCTGGGCTGGATGGTTCTGCCGGACGCGCTGGTGGACGAGGCGCTGGCCGCCAAGGGGGAGCGCGAGGGGTGGGTGAGCGCTCTCGATCAGCTGACGCTCGCGGACTTCCTGGAGTCCGGCGGCTACGACCGCCATGTGCGCCGGATGCGTCAGCGCTACCGGCGCCGCCGCGACCAGCTGGTGGCCGCCCTCGCCGAGCGCGCCCCGCACATCCGGGTCTCCGGCATCGCCGCCGGGCTGCACGCGGTCCTCGCGCTGCCGCCCGGCACCGAGCGCTCCGCCGTACGGGCCGCCGCCCGCCAAGGGCTCGCCCTCGACGGGCTGGCGGATTACCGCCACCCCGATGCCATGGGCCCGGCCCCCGACGGCCTGGTGGTGGGATATGCGGCACCGCCAGATCACGCGTTCGCGGGGGCGCTGGAGGCGCTGTGCCGGGCACTGCCGCCCGGTGACTCCCTTACCTCCAGGTGAAACCCGTAGCGCATCGGGGACGATCTCTTCCCGGATCACCCGACAGATCCTGGAGGCGGGGTTCTCCGCTCACGACGCTCTGAGCAGCGAGTCCTCGCGCCACTTGAGGATCTTGTCGAAACTCACCACCACCCCGCCGCGGCCCGGTCGGTCGCGGTAGCGGACGTGGTCGGTGAGGGCCTCGATGAGAAAGAGCCCCCGCCCGTGCTCCGCGTGCGCGGGAGCCGGACTCTGCGGGTGCTGCGGCCTCGGCGCCGACGCCGGACGCCGCTCGCTCCGGGTGCGCGACTCACGGCGCACGGTGCCCCGGTGGGCGAAGCCGGGACCCGAGTCGGTGACCTCGATGCGGCAGGTGTCGCCGTCGATGAAGGCCGTGACGCGGTAGTCCCCGCCCGTACCGTCGCTGCCGCCGTGCTCCACCGCGTTCGCGCATGCCTCGGAAAGGGCGACCGACAGGTCGTAGGAGATCTCCGGATCGACTCCGGCCGTCTCCATGGTGCCGAGGAGCAGTCGTCGTGCGAGCGGAACGCTCGCCGCCTCGCGGGGCAAATGGAGTGACCACCAGATGCTCATGCTCCAGCCTCCCGGCCGCGGCTCGACATACCGTTACGTATTGCCTGGGTCCATGGTCCGTAAGCGTCCGATTGACGTGACTCCGCTCATTCGGCGGACGCGCGCGGTAGGCGCACCGGTGTATAGGCCTGTCCCGGTGTGCGCCGGTACGCCCTACCCGCCGTGGGGAACGCGTTTACCCAGTGGGATGATGGCGCGGCCATGGCTTCCCCTGTCGCCCGTGCGGGTGCCGATCTGCGCATGTTGCGGGCCGCGGTGTTCACCGCGGTCTGTGTCGTGCTGTCCGCGGCGGGGCACGTGCTGGCGTCCTGTGCCACCGTGCCGCTGTGGACGCTCGGCGTGGGCGCCGCGGCGATGTTCGCGGTGGCGCTGCCGCTGGCCGGGCGGGAGCGGTCGCTGCCCGGGATCGCGTCGGTGCTGGCCCTGGGGCAGCTCGCGCTGCACTCCCTCTTCGGCTACGGGCAGCAGGCGGCCGCCGCCGCGGAGGCCGCCCACCGCGCGGACGCCGCCGACGGCCGCGTCATCGGCATGGCGGCGAAGCTGCTGTGCACCACGCTCCCCGGCCGCCTCGACGCGGCCACGGCGCACCGGATCGTCGCCCGGTCGGGCATCGACCCGTCGTCCCTGCACGCCGCGCCGTCCACCGCGACTCCTCAGCCCGCGCACCCCATGGGCCTCACGGCCCTGCTGCCGTCGCTGCCCATGACCCTGGGCCACCTGCTGGCCGCGCTCGCCGTCGGCTGGCTGCTGCGGCGCGGCGAGCGGGCCGTGTGGCGGGCGGTACGGCTGTCGCTGGACGGGGCGCGCGGGGTTGCGGAAGCGGCGCTCGTACGGTCGCTGCGCGCCGCGCTGGGCCTCGTACGGACGCTGCTCACCGGGCTCATGGACGCCGCGTCCCGCCCTCGTCCGCCCCGCCCGCGCATGGACGGGGCGGACGAGGGC
>NZ_RIBZ01000540.1:0-2690 GCF_003721215.1 Streptomyces botrytidirepellens | reverse complement strand
GGCGCGAACCAGCCGGTTCGCGCCGCCCTCTGCCGTATCGCCGTTGTGGCGTCACACCGCCTGTGCCGTGTTCGCCCGCTGGTCGATGGCCTGCTGGTACAGGCGCCCCGCGCGGTACGACGAGCGGACGAGGGGGCCGGACATGACACCGGCGTAGCCGATCTCGTCCGCCTCCTCCTTCAGCTCCACGAACTCCTGCGGCTTCACCCAGCGCTCCACCGGGTGGTGCCGCGCGGAGGGGCGCAGGTACTGGGTGATCGTGATCAGCTCGCAGCCCGCGTCGTACAGGTCCTGGAGCGCCTGGCTGATCTCCTCGCGCTCCTCGCCCATGCCCAGGATCAGGTTGGACTTGGTGACGAGCCCCGCCTCGCGGGCCCTGGTGATGACCTTGAGCGAGCGCTCGTAACGGAAGCCGGGGCGGATGCGCTTGAAGATCCGCGGGACGGTCTCGACGTTGTGCGCCAGCACCTCGGGGCGGGACGAGAAGACCTCGGCGAGCTGGTCGGGATCCGCGTTGAAGTCCGGGATCAGCAGCTCGACGCCGGTGTCCGGCATGCGGGAGTGGATCTGCCGCACGGTCTCCGCGTACAGCCAGGCGCCGCCGTCGTCCAGGTCGTCGCGGGCGACGCCGGTGATCGTGGCGTACCGCAGCTCCATCGTCTGCACGGATTCGGCCACCCGGCGCGGCTCGTCGCGGTCCAGCGGCTGCGGCTTGCCGGTGTCGATCTGGCAGAAGTCACAGCGCCGGGTGCACTGGTCGCCGCCGATGAGGAACGTGGCCTCGCGGTCCTCCCAGCATTCGAAGATGTTGGGACAGCCCGCCTCCTGGCACACCGTGTGCAGGCCTTCCCGCTTCACCAGGCCGTGCAGCTCGGTGTACTCGGGGCCCATCTTCGCCCGCGTTTTGATCCACTCGGGCTTGCGCTCGATGGGGGTCTGGCTGTTCCGGACCTCCAGACGCAGCATCTTGCGTCCGTCGGGTGCGACTGCGGACACGTCCGGCACTCCTCTTTGCTTGGCGAGTCTGGGTGGCGCGGCTTTCGAATCGTCGGCGGTCACCAGGGTACGCCCGTCATTCGTACGGATTTACGTCCAGGGCAACCGGTGAGGTCGGGGGCCGCATTCCCTGGGCCCCATGAGCTGGGCCCCATACGGCGGCGGGCCCTATACGGCGCGGGGCAGCGGGACGGAGGACTCCACGACCGCCCGCAGATGCTTCTCGACCACCGGGGTCACCTCGGCGACCGTCACCTCCCGGCCCAGCTCCGCCGAGAGCGACGTCACGCCCGCGTCCCGGATGCCGCACGGCACGATCCGGTCGTACGAGGTGTTGTCCGGATTGCAGTTGAACGAGAAGCCGTGCATGGTCACGCCCTTGGCGACCCGCACGCCGATCGCGCCGAGCTTGCGGTCCTCACGGCGCTGTCCGGCGTTGGACGGGGCGTACTCCGGGCCGTTCAGCCGCGGGTCGAACTCCTCGTCATCCACCCGCGGGTCGAAGTCCAGCGTCAGCCCGCCGAGCGCCGGGCGCCGGTCCACCGGGTCGCCCAGCACCCACACCCCGCTGCGGCCCTCCACCCGGGTGGCCTCCACGCCGAAGTCGGCGCAGGTCAGCAGCATGGCCTCCTCCAGCCGCCGGACATGGGCGACGACGTCCACCGGGCGCGGCAGCTTGAGGATCGGATAGCCCACCAGCTGGCCGGGGCCATGCCAGGTGATCTTGCCGCCGCGGTCCACGTCCACCACCGGGGTGCCGTCGAGGGGGCGCTCGTTGTCGGCCGTGCGCCGCCCCGCCGTGTAGACGGCCCGGTGCTCGAGCAGCAGACAGGTGTCCGGGATCTCGTCCGCGAACCGGGCCGCGTGCACCCGGCGCTGCTCCTGCCACGCCTCCTGGTAGTCGACGGCGTCCGCCCCGAACCCCAGATGGACGTAGCGCAGTCGCGTCTGCGAAGCAGGGGGCGTCTCCGGGGACGTTGCGGTCACGGCAAGCTCCTCTTCGGACCTCGTAACAGTTGGCAGTGCCTCCGCCACTGTACGACCGTGCGCTTTCGGACCCCTATCCGGCTCGTTCTCACACGATCGGATGAAAGGAGTCCGACGAGCGCGATCAGCCCGCTACAGCCAGTTAAATTCACGCCGTTCCAGAGAGCGAATCAGGGAGACCGGCAGGCTGATGACGGAACGACCCCCGCAGCGCATCCCCAATCGTCAGCTCGCCGCGCTGATTTCCGAGGCAGGCTTCTCCAATGCCGGGCTCGCCCGGCGGGTGGACCAGCTCGGCATCGAACACGGCCTCGATCTGCGGTACGACAAGACGTCGGTGACCCGCTGGCTGCGCGGCCAGCAGCCGCGCGGCACCACCCCCGCGCTGATCGCCGAGGTCTTCACCCGGCGGCTGGGCCGCCGGCTGACCGCCCAGGACCTGGGTCTTGACGCCTGTGCGCCGGTCTACGCGGGGCTGGAGTTCGCCGCCACCCCGCAGGAGGCGGTGGACATCGTCAGCGGGCTGTGGCGGAAGGACTCCGGCAGCCATGCGGAGCTGCGGAAGATCGCCTTCACCCCGGCCGGGCTCGTCGTCCCGAGCCGGGACTGGCTGATCGGACGGCCCGACGACCGGGTGGCGCGCGGTGAGCCCGCGGCCGCCGCCGGTGGCCCGACCGTCCCCGCCCAGGGCGGCCGGGGCGCCGCCG
>NZ_RIBZ01000538.1:0-2690 GCF_003721215.1 Streptomyces botrytidirepellens | reverse complement strand
TTGACTTTTGGCACGCTGTTGAGTTCTCAAGGAACGGACGCTTCCTTTGAAACCGTATCACCGGTTTCTCCGGGCGCTTCCCTTCGGTGTTTCACACACTATCAGACGCTTTTCCGCTTTCCGAATCCGCATTCTTCGCATGGCATGCAAAAGCAGATCCGGGATTTGGATCAAGTGACTGAAGGTGCCGCCCTCACCTGGACGCGCCCGCAGCTGACTGCGATGCTTCATCCGGATGGGCAGGAGTACAACAGTACAGCGCCTCACGCGGCCGTGGCAAATCGTTTCGGGGCCCCTGGGTGGGTCTCCGGCCTGCGCCGCTTGTGCGGAATCCCAAGTTCCTATGACTTACGCTTCTGGGCAGTGCGCTGTCCGGGACAGGCGGTGACGGCGCGAGATGGATCTTCACCCGGGAGGCTTCCCATGACCACCGTGACGTCTCCGCTCGCCGGGCGCGCGATCGGACTGACAGCGGTTCCGGATCCGGTGTTCTCGGGCGCCATGGTCGGTCCGGGTACGGCGATCGACCCGGTGCTCGAGCCCTCCGTGGCGGTGGCTCCGGTCGACGGCATCGTCGTCTCGTTGCACCCCCACGCGTTCGTGGTCGTGGACGAGGAAGGGCATGGGGTGCTCACCCACCTCGGGATCGACACCGTGCAGCTGAACGGTGACGGCTTCGAGGTGCTCATCAATAAGGGGGACACCGTCAAGCGCGGTGACGCGATCGTGCGCTGGGACCCCGCGGTGGCCGTGGCCGCCGGCAAGTCGCCGATCTGCCCGGTCGTGGCCCTGGAGGCCACGGCCGAAGCCCTCTCCGCGGTCCAGGAGGACGGCGACATGAAGCCGGGCGACGCGCTCTTCAGCTGGACGTGACCTCGACGCCGTCCGGAACCGGTCCGGGCGGCGTCGACGGCTAGTACGACATCCACCACGGCGGGTTCCGCCGTATCAACCGGGGACAGGTGACATGGAGACAACGCTGCGAGGCGTCGGCGTGAGCCACGGGGTGGCCATCGGCGAGGTGCGCCACATGGGCACGGCGGTGCTGGAGCCACCGGCGAAGCAGATTCCGGCCGACGAGGCGCCGCGTGAGCAGGGGCGGGCGCGCCAGGCGGTGGAGGCCGTGTCGGCGGATCTCATCGCGCGGGGCAATCTCGCGGGCGGCGAGGCCCAGGCCGTGCTCGAGGCACAGGCGATGATGGCGCAGGACCCGGAGCTGATCGCCGACGTCGAGCGGCGCATCGCGGTGGGCAGCACCGCCGAGCGCGCGGTGTACGACGCCTTCGCCGCGTACCGGGCGCTGCTGGCCGGGGCCGGGGAGTACCTGGCGGGCCGGGTGGCCGACCTCGATGACGTACGGAACCGGATCGTGGCGCGGCTGCTGGGTGTGCCGATGCCGGGCGTGCCCGACAGCGACGAGCCGTATGTGCTGATCGCGCGCGATCTCGCCCCGGCCGACACGGCGCTGCTCGACCCGACCCTGGTGCTCGGCTTCGTGACCGAGGAGGGCGGGCCGACGAGCCACAGCGCGATTCTGGCGCGCGCCCTCGGGGTGCCCGCCGTGGTGGCGCTTCCCGGTGCCGGGGAGCTGATCGAGGGCACCATGATCGCCGTGGACGGCAGCACGGGCGAGATCTTCGTGTCGCCGAGCGAGGAGAAGCGGGCGGAGCTGACCCGGGCCGCCGAGGAGCGGCGGGCGGCGCTGGCCGCCTCGTCCGGTCCGGGCGCGACCTCCGACGGGCACAAGGTGCCGCTGCTGGCGAACGTCGGCGGTCCGGCGGACGTGCCGGCGGCGGTCGAGGCGGGCGCCGAGGGCGTGGGGCTGTTCCGGACCGAGTTCCTCTTCCTCGACGACAGCACGAAGGCGCCGTCGGAGGAGAAGCAGGCCGAGGCCTACCGGCAGGTGCTGGAGGCGTTCCCCGAGGGCCGCGTGGTGGTGCGGGTCCTGGACGCGGGCGCGGACAAGCCGCTGGACTTCCTCACCCCGTCCGATGAGCCCAATCCGGCGCTGGGCGTACGCGGACTGCGCACGCTGCTGGACCACCCCGAGGTACTGCGGACGCAATTGACGGCGCTGGCCAAGGCGGCGGAGGGGCTGCCGGTCTACCTCGAGGTGATGGCGCCGATGGTGGCCGACCGGCTGGACGCCAAGGCGTTCGCGGACGCGTGCCGGGAGGCCGGGCTCCAGGCGAAGTTCGGCGCGATGGTGGAGATCCCGTCGGCCGCGCTGCGGGCCCGCTCGATCCTTCAGGAGGTCGAGTTCCTGTCGCTGGGCACCAATGACCTGGCTCAGTACACCTTCGCCGCGGACCGGCAGGTGGGTGCGGTGTCGCGGCTTCAGGACCCGTGGCAGCCCGCGCTGCTCGACCTGGTCGCGGCGTCGGCCGAGGCCGCGCAGGCCGAGGGCAAGAGCTGCGGGGTGTGCGGTGAGGCCGCGTCCGACCCGCTGCTGGCGTGTGTGCTGACCGGTCTGGGTGTCACCAGCCTCTCCATGGGTGCCGCGTCGATTCCGTATGTCCGCGCCACGCTGGCCAAGCACACGCTCGCCCAGTGCGAGCGGGCCGCTTCGGCGGCGCGCGCGGCGGACACCGCCGAGGATGCCCGCCGGGCCGCGCAGGCGGTGCTGTCCGGCGAGTGAGCCGATGAGCTGAGCAGGGTGCGGGGCCCGTCCCGCCGCGGTGACCGCGGCG
>NZ_RIBZ01000535.1:0-2689 GCF_003721215.1 Streptomyces botrytidirepellens | reverse complement strand
CGGCGGCGCCGAGGGCGACCAGCTCCTGCGCCCGCGGCACCTGGACGGGGCGGCCGCTCAGCCGCCGCACCGTCTCGCGCCAGGCCGTGCCCTTGGCGCCGCCGCCGATGAGCAGCAGCGGCGTGTCGGGGGCCGCGTCCGCGTCCAGCACCTGGTCGAGCGCGGTCAGCAGGGTGAAGACGGCGCCGTCGTAGGCGGCCTGGAGCAGCTGTCCCGGCGTGGTGTCATGGCGCAGTCCGTGCAGCAGCCCGGAGGCATGGGGCAGGTTCGGGGTGCGCTCACCGTCCAGGAACGGCAGCAGTACGGCCGAGCCGCCCGGTTCCACCGCCTCCCGGTCCCGGCCCAGCAGCGCGGCGACCTTGTCGACGGCGAGCGTGCAGTTGAGGGTGCAGGCCAGCGGAAGCCAGGCGTCACGGGTGTCGGCGAACCCGGCGACCACCCCCGTGGGGTCCGCGGGCCGGTGTTCCGAGACCGCGTACACCGTGCCGGAGGTGCCGAGGCTGAGCACGGGCTGCCCAGGCCGCAGCCCGAGCCCGAGGGCCGCGGCCATGTTGTCGCCGGTTCCGGTGGCCACCAGGGCGCCGGTGGGCAGCGGCAGGTCCGGCAGGTCCCGTACCGTCCCGGCCGCCTCGCCGTGCCGCAGCACGCGCGGCAGCAGGGCGGGGGAGAGCCCGATCCGGCCGAGGATCTCCTCGTCGTACGCCTCGGTGCCGGACGCCCACCAACCGGTGCCCGAGGCGTCGCCGCGGTCGGTCGTGCCGTACCCGGTGAGCCGTTCGGTGAGGTAGTCGTGGGGGAGCCGGACGGCCGTGGTGGCGCGTGCCGCCTCCGGCTCGTTCTCCGCGAGCCAGGCCCATTTGGTGACGGTGAACGACGCCGCGGGCACACTGCCGATCCGCTCCGCCCACGCCTTGGGCCCGCCCAGCTCCTCGACCAGCCGGTCGCGCTGCGGCGCCGAGCGCACGTCGTTCCACAGCAGCGCGGGGCGCACGGGACGGCCGGAGGAGTCCAGCGTCACCAGCCCGTGCTGCTGGCCGCCGATGGAGACCGCGGCCGCCTGCCGGGCGTGCGGACCGCACTGGCGCAGCGCCTCCGCCAGCGCCTCCCACCACTGCTCGGGATCGCTCTCCTTGCCCTCGCCGTCGGCGCCGCCGCCGACGGTGTGCGGGCCCTGGCCGCGTGCGACGACCCGGCCGGTCGCGGCGTCGACGACCAGCGCCTTGGTCGACTGCGTGGAGCTGTCCACGCCGACGACGAGCGGTCCTTCCGGCACGGGCACGGCTGCTGCTGCCATCTCGCGCTCTCCCTTGCGTCCCTGTCCTGTGTGCTGCGACGAGTCTTTCGCGGCCTGAGCGGGGCTTCCCCGGAATGCTCGCGCATACTAATTTGTAAAGCGCCCTGACGAAATAGGCGAGAGAGGCGAGGGAGTCGCGATGAGCTACAGCCCCACCCCCGAGGACCGGTTCACCTTCGGCCTGTGGACGGTCGGCTGGCAGGGCCGGGACCCGTTCGGGGACGCCACCCGCCCGGCGCTCGACCCCGTCGAGTCCGTCACCCGGCTCGCCGAACTCGGCGCGTACGGCGTCACCTTCCACGACGACGATCTGATCCCCTTCGGCGCCTCGGAGACCGAGCGCGAGTCGCACATCAAGCGCTTCCGGCAGGCCCTGGACGCCACCGGCATGACCGTGCCCATGGCCACCACCAACCTGTTCACCCATCCGGTCTTCAAGGACGGCGCCTTCACCGCCAACGACCGGGACGTGCGCCGCTACGCCCTCCGCAAGACCCTGCGCAACATCGACCTCGCGGTCGAGCTGGGCGCGAAGACCTATGTGGCCTGGGGCGGCCGCGAGGGCGCGGAGTCCGGCGGCGCCAAGGACGTGCGCGCCGCACTCGACCGGATGAAGGAGGCCTTCGACCTGCTCGGTGCGTACGTCACCGAGCAGGGCTACGACCTGCGCTTCGCGATCGAGCCCAAGCCCAACGAGCCGCGCGGCGACATCCTGCTGCCCACCGTCGGCCATGCCCTCGCCTTCATCGAGCGGCTGGAGCGGCCCGAGCTGTACGGGGTGAACCCCGAGGTCGGCCACGAGCAGATGGCCGGGCTGAACTTCCCGCACGGCATCGCCCAGGCGCTGTGGGCGGGCAAGCTCTTCCACATCGACCTCAACGGCCAGTCCGGCATCAAGTACGACCAGGACCTGCGCTTCGGGGCGGGCGATCTGCGGGCCGCCTTCTGGCTCGTCGACCTGCTGGAGACGGCCGGCTACGAGGGGCCGCGCCACTTCGACTTCAAGCCGCCGCGCACCGAGGACATCGCGGGCGTCTGGGCGTCGGCCGCCGGGTGCATGCGCAACTACCTCATCCTCAAGGAGCGGGCGGCCGCCTTCCGTGCCGACCCGGAGGTCCAGGAGGCGCTGCGCGCCTCGCGCCTGGACGAACTGGCCCGGCCCACCCTGGACGAGGGCGAGACCCCGGCGGCGCTGCTCGCCGACCGCACCGCCTTCGAGGCGTTCGACGTGGAGGCCGCCGCCGAGCGCGGCATGGCCTTCGAGCGCCTGGACCAGCTCGCCATGGACCATCTGCTGGCCGCGCGCGGCTGACCGCGACAGCGACCGCGACCGGCCGCCGGTCCCGCCCCCCGACGGGACCGGCGGCCGATGGGTCGGCGGGTCCGGCGGGTCCG
>NZ_RIBZ01000536.1:0-2685 GCF_003721215.1 Streptomyces botrytidirepellens | reverse complement strand
TGCGCGAGGCGCTGGCCGCCGTACGCATCGGCGGCGTCGTCGGCTACGCGACCTGCTCCCCGCACCCGGCCGAGACCCGCGCCGTGGTCGACGACGTGCTGGGGGAGGCCCGCAAGGGCCAGGGCGCCACGGCGGAGTGGATCGACGCCCGCCCCCTGATGCCGAACGTCCCCGCCCTCGGCGAGGGCCCCGACGTCCAGCTGTGGCCGCATCTGCACGGCACGGACGCCATGTACCTGGCCCTGCTGCGCCGCACGGGCTGAGGGCACGGCGAGCGTTCGGTGCCCCCTTTAGGCCCCCGCCGGATCACGGGATATCTTGATGTCGAGCAATGTTACAGACGTGGAGCGGAGCACCCGGTGACTGACTCGACCATCATCTATACGCACACCGACGAGGCCCCGGCCTTGGCGACGTATTCGTTCCTGCCTGTGGTCGAGGCCTACGCCTCGACGGCCGGGGTCTCCGTGGAGCGGCGGGACATCTCCCTGGCCGGGCGCATCATCGCTCAGTTCCCCGAGCGGCTCGAGGCGAGCCAGCGCATCGAGGACGCCCTCGCCGAGCTGGGCGAGCTGGCCAAGACGCCCGGGGCCAACATCATCAAGCTGCCGAACATCTCGGCGTCCATTCCGCAGATGAAGGCGGCCATCGCCGAGCTCCAGGAGCAGGGTTACGCGCTGCCGGACTACCCGGACGACCCCAAGACCGACGAGGAGCGGGACATCCGCGCCCGGTACGACAAGGTCAAGGGCAGCGCCGTCAACCCGGTCCTGCGCGAGGGCAACTCCGACCGCCGCGCCCCGGCGTCGGTCAAGAACTACGCCAAGGCCAACCCGCACCGCATGGGCGCCTGGTCGGCCGATTCGAAGACGAACGTCGCCCACATGACCGGCGACGACTTCCGCTCCACCGAGAAGTCCGCGGTGATCGCCGAGGACGGTGCGCTGCGCATCGAGCTGACCGGTGACGACGGCTCCACCACCGTGCTGCGCGAGTCGGTGCCGGTGCTCGCGGGCGAGGTCGTGGACGCGTCCGTGATGCGCGTGGCGGTGCTGCGCGAGTTCCTCAAGGAGCAGGTCGCGCGGGCCAAGGCCGAGGGCGTGCTGTTCTCGGTGCACCTGAAGGCCACGATGATGAAGGTCTCCGACCCGATCATCTTCGGCCATGTCGTACGGGCCTTCTTCCCGAAGACGTTCGCCGCGTACGGCCAGGCGCTGGCCGCGGCCGGGCTCACCCCGAACGACGGGCTCGGCGGCATCCTCAAGGGCCTGGAGTCGCTGCCCGAGGGCGCGAAGATCAAGGAGTCCTTCGAGGCGGAGCTGGCCGAGGGCCCGGAGCTGGCCATGGTCGACTCCGACCGCGGCATCACCAACCTGCACGTCCCGAGCGACGTCATCGTCGACGCCTCCATGCCGGCCATGATCCGTACCTCGGGCCACATGTGGGACACCAAGGGCGAGGAGGCCGACACCCTCGCGGTCATCCCGGACAGCAGCTACGCGGGCATCTACCAGGTCGTCATCGACGACTGCCGCGCCAACGGCGCCTTCGACCCGTCGACCATGGGCTCGGTGCCCAACGTCGGCCTGATGGCGCAGAAGGCCGAGGAGTACGGCAGCCACGACAAGACCTTCGAGATCCCGTCCACCGGCACCGTGCGGGTGACCGACGGCCAGGGCAACCTGGTCCTGGAGCAGACGGTCAGCGAGGGCGACATCTTCCGGATGTGCCAGACCAAGGACGCGCCGATCCGGGACTGGGTCAAGCTCGCCGTCACCCGCGCCCGCGCGACCGGCGACCCGGCGGTGTTCTGGCTGGACGAGGGCCGCGCCCACGACGCCAACCTCATCGCCAAGGTCAAGCAGTACCTCCCGGAGCACGACACCGAGGGGCTGCGGATCGAGATCATGTCCCCCGTCGACGCGATCGCGTTCTCCCTGGAGCGCATCCGCCGCGGCGAGAACACGATCTCGGTGACCGGCAACGTGCTGCGTGACTACCTGACCGACCTGTTCCCGATCCTGGAGCTGGGCACCAGCGCCAAGATGCTGTCGGTCGTGCCGCTGATGAACGGCGGCGGGCTGTTCGAGACCGGCGCCGGCGGCTCCGCGCCCAAGCACGTGCAGCAGCTGGTCAAGGAGAACTACCTGCGCTGGGACAGCCTGGGCGAGTTCCTCGCGCTCGCGGTCAGCTTCGAGCACCTCGCGCAGACCACCGACAACGCGCGGGCCCAGGTGCTCGCCGACACCCTGGACCGGGCGACCGCCACGTTCCTCCACGAGAACAAGTCGCCCAGCCGCCGGGTCGGTGGCATCGACAACCGAGGCAGCCACTTCTACCTGGCCCTCTACTGGGCCCAGGAGCTGGCCAAGCAGACCGAGGACCCCCAGCTCGCGGAGTCGTTCAAGGTGCTCGCCGCGACGCTGACCGAGCAGGAGCAGACCATCGTGGACGAGCTGCTCGCCGTCCAGGGCTCGCCGTCCGACATCGGTGGCTACTACCAGCCCGACGCGGCCAAGGCGTCGGCCGTGATGCGTCCGTCGAAGACCCTCAACCAGGCGCTCGCCGCCCTGCGCTGACGGTCCTTCCGTACGGTCCTCCCGTACACCCGGGTTCCGCCCCGGCCGGTGCTCGCGCCCGGCCGGGGCGGTCCCGTATCCGCCGCACCTCGCTACGGGACGGCGG
>NZ_RIBZ01000534.1:0-2638 GCF_003721215.1 Streptomyces botrytidirepellens | reverse complement strand
GGACACTGGCCCGAAGTTCAGCCGATCGATACCTCCTTCACGTGGCTGTCCTTACTTACCTGGAGCGACTTCGTGTCGCACACCGAGATTTATAGATGGCGGACGAGCACGGTAGATGGCGGATCTTGATGCGCGATCGATGACCAACGCGCTCACCTGCGGCAATGCCCTCGTGTTCGGAGATGGCGGTGGCATGATCCGCCAACTATCACCCTCAAGATCCGCCAACTGGCTTCCTCTGCACGTCCCTGACCTGCACCGGAGCGAGCGTGATCGGCCAATAACGACTCTCGGTCACACCGGCCCACAACCCCCTCCCGAACCGGCACCCGCCGCCACCACCGAGGCCGCCCCACGAATGCCCAATTCCCGCCGGGTGGGACGCAGAACGAAGATTCCGCACTCAACGCGCTCACCTCTTGGACCGCACCCCGGCTCCGGCTTGTCGACCGGTGGGTCACGACGCAGCCTGCCTGGAGTCCCCGTTTTCGTCCGAATAGGAGCCGACCATGGCCGAGCCCGGCAACCCCACGGTCACCTGGGCCGAACGCATGGAGCTCCTCAAGGACTCGGCACAGCAGCGGGTCCTGAACGCACCGATGCCGACCGCAGCGATGGCCCAACTCCTCGCGGACGGAAAGGCTGATGCTCTCGGGCGGTTCGAGGGCAGCCCGGTGCGCTACATGGACCGGTGGTGGAGGGAAGACGATCCCGGCTGGGTGGCACTCGACGAAGCCGCCTCTGCTCAACTCGACCTCCACGCCGAGCGCTACCGGGCCGCGACCGCGGCCACGACACCCGTCGGCACACCTCCCGAAGCGGACGTCGAGCTCGCCGAGCTGCCACCCGCCCAGCCCGAGGCGGGGGCAGCGTGAACAACGGACAATACGGTGGGGCACCGCAGCACGAACTCAACATCGTCAGCAACCTGCTGCGGGACAGCTCCACGGCGAACCAACTCCTCGTCGGCCGGAACCGCCAAAAGCCCCAGTACTGGCTCAGGCCCGACCACTTCCAGACGGACTGGCTCGGCGACGCCTACGAGGCACTGCTCTCCGGCGGGCTCGGCGACATCGATCAGCAGCTGCAGGCCTACCCGGGTGCCGATCGAGCGCAGGTCACCGCATACGCCGTCATCGCCAGAATGCTGACCCTCTACCGGCAGCGCGCCGCGGCGGGCGATCCCAAAGCCCAGTGGGCCGTCAATCAGGCGTCCCTGACCCACTCAGATTTCTGGGTGGGTCTCCACAACGACGTCAGCCAGATGGCACAGCCCACCTGGCCGGCCAACCCAGAGCACGCGCGGCACGATGCCTACGTCACCGCCCGCGCCGCCCAGCACCCCTCCACCATCGAGAACGTTCCGTTCGAACTGTCTCGCCCACGGGGCTATGACAATGAGGCGCGCCGTCGGGAACTGGCGGTCATCGGGGCGATCCTCAACGACCCGACGCGAGCCCAGCAGTTCCGGTACTCCCCACAGAACCCCGACGCATCGCCCTACTGGCTCCAGCCCCAGGACTTCGGCGACCCCGCGACCGCCGAGATCTGGGACGCCCTCGTCACGGGCCCGGACCCCGCTATCGCGCTTCCGGCAGCCACCGACCCGAACCTCACATGGCAAGAGCGGGCCGCCGCGATGATCCAGCACATCACCACACGTCTGGCCTACAACGACTACCACCGCTCCACCGGCGACCCGACGGCCCAGGCCCGCCTTGACGCCAACGTCTACCAGCGGCTCGCCATCGACCTGGAAAAGGCGAGCGCCCCGAACTTCAGCCCGAACCCCGACAACGCCGCCTGGTACGCGGTCGACTTCATCCTTGAGCCGAGCATTCCCGCCGCAGTCGAGGACCTGGCAGGCCGCGTCCGCGACTACGGGCTGTCCGACGCCTCCCTGGGCCAGATCGGCCTCGAGCTCGGCACCAACGTGGACTACGCCCTGGGCCAACTTGCGGAGCGTCTCGACGAAGGGCACCGCACCCTCGGCGGCTACAGCACACCGGAGCAGACCGCAATACCCGCACCCGAGCAGAGCGAGGGGCAAGCGAGCTACACCTCTGTGCCCACCGAGCGTCGAGTCCTGGTCTCGCTTGTGCAGGATCCGGGCCAGCTGCGTTGGGACGGCTCCACCCGCTCCCTGGCCGAACAGGACTTCACCCTTCCCGAGCACCGCTACCTCTTCAAGGCCATCCAGTCACTTTCGCCGGGCGCCGCCCAGGACCGGTGGCTGCTGAACAACAAGGCTGAGCAACTGGCCCGACGGGACGGGGCCCCACCGCTGGACTTCCAGGAGCTCGAAAGCATCGGGCTGGAGGCGCGCACACGCAAGGTCGACCCCGCTGGCCGGGGGGCCGGCCACCTCGTCACCATGACGGTCCGCCGCACCGCACGCGATGCCAGCACCGCGGTCGAGGCGGCCGCGCGAGAGACGCTCGACCCACGCGTTCTCATCGACCAGAGCCGCGAGCAGTTCAAACGGGCCACCCGCGAGGCGCTCCGCTACCAGGAGCAGTCCGTGCCCGAGCCCACCCTCTACAGCGCGCAACAGGCGCACGTCGCGTGATCGTGGCAGGCGCAACCAAGGGAGCCCCGCGTGGCTGCTGACGAGTCCGATGCGCGGCGGCCGGGCGGC
>NZ_RIBZ01000539.1:0-2586 GCF_003721215.1 Streptomyces botrytidirepellens | reverse complement strand
CCCGCCCCGGGCCGCGGCGCAACCCGGCCACCGGGCCGCACCCGGCGACGAACCACGGGGCACCGCCGGGCGCCGCGCCCGGCGATGACGCCCGCAAGGCGGCGGGGGGGCGCCTACACGCGCGGACCCGCAGGTACCCAGGGGCACCTGCGGGTCCGTCGGCGTGAGGTCAGGCCGCCTTCGGGGCGTTGACGTCACTCGGCAGCGCCTTCTGCGCCGCCTCGACCAGCGCGGCGAACGCGTTGGCGTCGTTGACCGCGAGGTCGGCGAGGATCTTGCGGTCCACCTCGATGTTGGCGGCCTTCAGACCCTGGATGAAGCGGTTGTACGTCATGCCGTTGGCGCGGGCAGCGGCGTTGATGCGCTGGATCCACAGCTGCCGGAAGTCGCCCTTGCGCTTCTTGCGGTCGTTGTA
Source organism: Streptomyces botrytidirepellens (assembly GCF_003721215.1). NCBI lineage: Bacteria > Bacillati > Actinomycetota > Actinomycetes > Kitasatosporales > Streptomycetaceae > Streptomyces > Streptomyces botrytidirepellens. The sequence goes on along the minus strand of NZ_RIBZ01000539.1, from coordinate 2,171 downwards.
GTTGTAGACCAGGGAGTGGGTGACCTGCTCCTTGGCCTTGCGGTACAGGCGGGAGCGCTGGCCCCGGTAGCCGCTGGCCTGCTCGAGGATCGCCCGGCGCTTCTTGTGGGCGTTGACTGCCCGCTTGACGCGTGCCACTTGTTTAACTCCTTGTACGGGGCCGCGGGTGACTCACACGGCCCGGAAACGAATAGGTCGCGATCGGCCTGGCGCACGCCCCGCCGGTTCGGCGGGGCGGGTGCGTCACTTGCCGAGAAGCTTCTTGATCTTCTTGGCGTCGGCCGGGGCCATCTCGACCTTGCCGTCCAGGCGGCGCGTCAGCGTCGACGGCTTGTGCTCGAGAAGGTGGCGGCGACCGGCGCGCTGGCGCATGACCTTGCCGGAGCCGGTGACCTTGAATCGCTTGCGGGCACCGCTGTGCGTCTTGTTCTTCGGCATGTCGCCGTTCACTCCTCGTCGGGGGCGCTGTCCGGGCGGCCGGGGCGCGGCGGGTACCGCGATCCGGCGTACGGAAGCGTCATGTGTTTCGGTTGGTGTCCGGGACCGGGGTCCCGGGCGGGCTGGGCGGTCGAGGCTCGCGCCTCGCGGTCACGCCTCGGCGGGCTCCTCGGCGGTCTCCTCCGCGTGGCCGGCGCCCTGGCGCTCGGCCTTGCGGGCGGCCTGCGCCTCGCGGGCTTCGGCCATCGCCTCGGTCTTCTTCTTGTGCGGACCGAGAACCATGATCATGTTTCGGCCGTCCTGCTTGGGGTTGGACTCCACGAAGCCCAGCTCCTGGACGTCCTCAGCGAGCCGCTGCAACAGCCGGTAGCCGAGCTCGGGCCGGGACTGCTCACGGCCACGGAACATGATCGTGATCTTGACCTTGTCGCCCTGCTTGAGGAACCGGACGACGTGACCCTTCTTGGTGTCATAGTCGTGCGGGTCGATCTTCGGCCGGAGCTTCATCTCCTTGATGACCGTGTGCGCCTGGTTCTTGCGCGCCTCACGGGCCTTCATGGCCGACTCGTACTTGAACTTTCCGTAGTCCATGAGCTTGCAGACCGGCGGGCGAGCGTTCGCCGCCACCTCGACGAGGTCGAGGTCGTACTCCTGCGCAAGCTCCAGGGCCTTGGCAAGCGGCACAATGCCGACCTGCTCGCCACTGGGACCGACGAGTCGCACCTCGGGGACGCGAATCCGGTCGTTGATGCGGGGCTCGGCGCTGATGGATCCTCCTCGGTTGCACCACGCGACCGCCTGGCGGACTGCCGCGTTACGTCTGTATAGAGACCACCGAGCCGAGAAACACAAAACGCCCCGGGACGGTACACAGGCGGGGCTCCTCACTGACCGGGAGCACCGCCGCGATGTCACCGCGGGGCGCAGCCTGACCGTTGACCTGCCGACCCAAATGGCCGGGAGGTGGGAGTTCGGAGCCTCCACTTGTGGGCCGGACACGCGAGTGACCGGCCGGTCGTTTACCTACGATACCAGGACCCGCGCGGGATGCTCACCGGGCGGCCGGAGGGACGGCGACGGGGCCCGTCGTCCATGTCACACTCCCGGTTCCCCCGACCGGTACGAGCGGCCGAAGGGCGGCGTCCTAGGGTGGAGCCCATCATCCACCAGGAAGCGAGCCTTCGACCACCATGAGCGACGCCAACAGCGGGCAGCCGACCCCCGACTTCGACCGTATGACCCGGGACATCGCGGACGTACCCGCGGTCGAGGTGATCACGACGGTCGCGGTGCACCTGATGAGCGCCGCGGCGGTGAACCTGGGGCTGGCCGAGGAGGGCCCGCAGCACAAGGACCTGGACGAGGCGCGCAAGCTGATCAACGCGCTCGCGGGTCTGATCACGGCGAGCGCCACCGAGATCAGCTCCTTCCACGCGGCCCCGCTGCGGGACGGCCTCAAGTCGCTCCAGCTCGCCTTCCGCGAGGCGTCGGCCGTCCCGGACGAGCCGGGCCAGGGGCCCGGCGAGAAGTTCACCGGCCCGGTCTTCTGACGTTTCTGATCACTTCTGATCGCTTCTGACGCCATCTCCGGCGCGCGGCGGGGCGCGAGCCCTGCCCGCCCGGTGGCGGGCCGGGGCGGGCGACGCCCCCGGGGCCACCGGGATCGCCCCCGGGCTCATGCCGCCTCCGGTCCCTTGGTCTCGGGCCGGCCCGCCTCGGGGCGGCGCCCGCCG
>NZ_RIBZ01000537.1:0-2585 GCF_003721215.1 Streptomyces botrytidirepellens | reverse complement strand
GGACCCGGGGCCTGAGCCCCCGGCCCCGGGCGACGCCGCGCGGCCCTCGCCGGGGCCACCCGCGGCGGGGAGCGGCGGGCCATTCGAGCCCGGCTCAGGGCCGGACACCCCGGCCGGGGGTGGCGACTCGCATTCCAGCCTCACCGGGCGGCGGGCGCGGATTTCGCACTGGAAGCCGTCCGGTTCCACCGGAAGCAGCACGGTTCCGCCCTCCCTCAGCGCGATGCGCAGCCAGTCGCCGTCGGTGCGGCGTACGGTGCGGGCGCGGCTGCGCAGGCGGTACGCGTCCTCCCGGAGCAGGGTGTCGAGCACCCGGCCGAGGAGTTCCTCCTCGGCCTCCTCCCCTTCCGCGCGGCTCATGACGCGATCTCCCACCGGTGGGCCGCCAGGAACTCCGTCACGGCCGCGTCGATCCGCCCCTGGTCGGTGCCGGTCGCGCGCAGGACGCCGAGGAAGTCGCGGTTGGTGCGGTAGAGGGGGTGTTCCTCGCCGATCTCGCGCAGCGGGCGGTAGTCGAGCCGCACGCCGTCGCGTTCGGTCACGCTCGCCGCCGGGGCGGCGACGAGGCGGCCGGGGCGGTCGGCCGTGACGTACTCCATGCGGACCCGGCCGTCCGTGCGGGCGCCGAGGTCGGGCGGGAGCGGTTCGCCGAGGTGGGTGCGGAGGATGTGCTCGAAGAGCGGGATGCCGAGGAGTTCGGCGAGCACCAGGTCGCATTGGTCGCCGATGGCACGGTAGTTCACCTCGATGAGGCGGGCCCGGTCGCCCTGGACGACGTATTCGGTGTGGCAAGCGCCGAATCCTACTCCCAGCGCCCGGAGTTGGGCCAGCACCTGGCCGGTGTGGGGCTGTGGGGGCGGGGCGGGCAGGAGGTGCAGCCGTTCCTCGATGAAGTGCGGCGGCGGGGAGACGTCGGTGCGGAAGGCGCCGAGGACGTGGAGGGTGCGGCCGTCGCCGAGGGTTTCGAGGGTGCGCAGTTCGCCGTGCAGGTACTCCTCGACCACCAGCGCCGCGTCGGGCCGGTGGGCGCGTATGTCGCGGCAGGTGCGGACGAGTTCGGCCGCGTCGGCGACGAGGACGACGTCCTCGCTGGCCACGCCCTCGCGCGGCTTGACGACGCAGGGGAAGGGCGCGTCGAGGTCGGCGAGGGCGGACGGGTCGTCGCCGGTGCCGAGTTCGGTGGACCAGATCGTGTCGGCACCGGCCGCGGCGAGGGCGCGGCGCAGCTCGGCCTTGTTCTTGGTGCGGAGGGCGACGCGCCAGTCCTTGCCGGGGAGGTCGAAGTACGCGGCGGCGAGGGCGGCCTGGGTCTGGAGGTGGTCGCTGTTGGTGAAGACGGCGCGGGGCCGTCGGCCGTCCGGGGCGGCGGCGATCCGACTGATGACCTCGCGGAAGTCCCGTACGTCGCAGGGAGCGACGTCGAGCGTGGCGGGGAGCTGTCCGCCGAGGTCCGCGTGGCGGGCGTACGCGCGCTCGTGCGCCTCGGGCTGGTCGGTGAGCAGGGTGACGGCGAGCCCGAGGCGGGCGGCGGCGGGGAGGAAGCCTTCGGTGACGGAGTCGGTCGGGTTGAGGGCGAGCAGGTGGATTGGCGCGGGGTGGGCAGGGGCAGGGGTGGAGGACGGCCGGGGTGCCGTGTCGAGATCATTCTCGTTCACGAGCCGAGATTAGGTTAGGCATGCCTAAGACTGCCAATTCGGCTGGCCGGCACGCCCGTTTGGCCCTGTTACGCCGTCAACTCGGCAGCCCGATGCGGCGGTGCCGGGCCCGGCGCGCGGCGAGCCGCTCCTCGGGGTCCTGGGCGCGGAGGGTGGCGAGTTCGGCGCCGAGTATGTGCCCGAGGCGTCCGAGGAACCCGTCGCCTTCACCCTCCTCCTCGCCCTCCTCCACGATGCGATCCACGATGCCGTCGGCCAGCAGGTCGGCGGAGCGCACCCCCTGCCGGTCGGCGACCTCGTACGCCCGCTCCGTGGTCCGGTGGAGGATGGCGGACGCGCCCTCGGGCGGCAGCGGCGACAGCCAGGCGTGCCGCGCGGCCACGACCCGGTCGGCGGGCAGCAGCGCGAGCGCGGCCCCGCCCGCGCCCTGGCCGAGCAGCAGGCAGAGGGTGGGCGCGGGCAGCGTGACCATGTCCGCGAGACACCGGGCGATCTCCCCCGCCAGCCCGCCCTCCTCGGCCTCGCGGCTGAGCGCCGCGCCGGCGGTGTCGATGACGGTGAGCAGCGGCAGCCCCAGCTCGGCCGCGATGCGCATCCCGCGCCGCGCGGTACGCAGCCCGGCGGGTCCCAGCGGCTGGCCTTCGGCCGACGCGCGCTCACCGCCGCGGCGCCCGCGACGGTTGTGCCCGAGCACCACACAGGGCACCCCGCCGACCCGCGCGAGGGCGAGCAGCAGCCCGGGATCGTGCTCCCCGGCGCCGGTCCCGCTGAGCGGACTCACGTCCTCCGCGGCGACCCGCAGCAGATCCCGCACCCCGGGCCGGTCCTCCCGACGCGAGGCCCGGATCGACTCCTCGGCCGAGGGCCCGACCGCCGTGGCCCCCGCACCCCCGCGCCCCGCCACGTCGCCGCGCCCCGCCACGTCGCCGC
>NZ_RIBZ01000532.1:0-2557 GCF_003721215.1 Streptomyces botrytidirepellens | reverse complement strand
CGCCGCCATGCTCGCCGCCCGCGGCGGGCAGTACGACGCGGGGCTCGTCCTCGCCGCCCTCCGCCGCACCGTGCGGGCCGAGGGCCCGCACGGCCAGGCGCTGTGGACGCTCGTCGACGGCGCCGGCCGCCTCGCGATCACCTGCGCCGCCCCCGTCCTGCGCCACATCTACCGCGAAACCGCCTCCTCCCACCTCCGCGGCCGCGCCGCCCGCGCCCTGGCCGCCACCGACCCCACGTTCGCCGCGGGCTTCGCGGTCGAATGCCTCTGGGACTGCGAGGAGACCACCCGCGAACTCGCCGCCCACCACGCCGCCACCGGTGACGCCCGCGTCGTGGAACAACTCCGCAGACTGGCCGCCGACCCGGCCGAGGAAGCCGAGGTCCAGACCGCGGTCCGCAGCCGCATCGGCCCCGACGCCGCCGGCGTCTGACCCCGGCCCGCCCGCAGGGGCGGGGCGGGGCGGGGAGCGATGGGTTTACGCCAGGTGGTCGTCCGTAAACCCGGGGGTTCGTGCCGGGTTTCGGGGGGTTCATCCGGCTTCGGCGGGCGCGGGGGCCAACGCTCACGGGACGTTTCACGGCTCGCAAGGTGCACGATGCCGGGGCCACCCTTCGTACGCCGACAACACCGGTATGCGAGTCGCCATCGTGACCGAATCCTTCCCGCCCGACATCAACGGCGTCGCTCATTGCACGCTCCAGACCGCCCAGCATCTCCACCGGCGCGGTCACCACCCCCTCGTCATCGCCCCCGCGGGCCCGCACGACGGGCCGCCCGACGGGGGCGGGGACGCCGACGGGGCGCATCCGTTTCCCGTCGTCCGGATCCCCTCCCTGCCCCTGCCCGGCTATCCGCAGGTGCGCGTCGCGCTGCCCAGCCGCCGGCTCGCCGCCGCGATCACCTCGCACCGCAGCGACCTCGTCCACCTGGCCAGCCCCTTCGTGCTCGGCGCGCGCGGGATGACGGCCGCGCTGCGGCTGCGGATCCCCGCCGTCGCCGTCTACCAGACCGACCTGGGCGGCTACGCCCGTACGTACCTCGGCGCGGGCGAGAACGCGGCCTGGCGCCGAATACGGGCCGTGCACACCGCCGCCGACCGCACCCTCGCCCCGTCCACCGCCGCCGCCCGCGACCTCGACGAGCACGGGGTGCCGCGGATCGCGCTGTGGCCGCGCGGCGTCGACACCGAGCGCTTCCACCCCTCGCGCCGCGACCCGGAGCTGCGCCGCTCCCTGGCCCCCGGCGGCGAGCTGATCGTCGGCTACGTCGGCCGCCTGGCGCCCGAGAAGAACGTCGAGCTGCTGGCCCCGCTGTGTTCGCTGCCCGGCGTCCGGGTGGTCGTGGTCGGCGACGGGCCGAGCGAGCCCGCGCTGCGCGCCGCCATGCCCGGCGCCCGCTTCCTCGGCCGCCGGACCGGCACCGAGCTGGCCCGCATCTTCGCCTCGCTGGACGTCTTCGCGCACACCGGCCCGCAGGAGACCTTCTGCCAGACCGTGCAGGAGGCGCAGGCCAGCGGCGTGCCGGTGGTCGCGCCCGCCGCGGGCGGCCCGCTCGACCTGGTCGACCACGGCCGCACCGGCCTGCTGGTGCCGCCCGGCGACACGGACGAGGTGCGCGACGCCGTCTCGCTCCTCGCCGCCCACCCCCGGACGCGCGCCGCGCTCGGGCAGGCGGGCCGGGAGGCGGTCGAGGGCCGCACCTGGGAGGCGATCGTCGACCAGCTGATCGACCACTACGCCGAGGTGCTGATGGCCCGTACGGCGGTGGCGGCATGAGCGACGCACCGTCCCTCCGGATCGTCCGGCTCGCCAACTTCGTCACCCCCTCCTCCGGCGGCCTGCGCACCGCGCTGCGCGAGCTGGGCGCGGGCTACCAGGCGGCCGGGCACGAGTCCGTCCTGATCGTGCCGGGGGAACGCGACGCGGACGAGCACACCCGCCAGGGCCGGGTGATCACCCTCCCCGGCCCCGCCGTGCCCGGCACCGGCGGCTACCGGGTCCTGACCGACCGGCGGCGGCTCGCCCGGCTGCTCGACGGGCTCGCGCCCGACCGGCTGGAGGTCTCCGACCGCACCACCCTGCGCTGGACGGGGGAGTGGGCGCGGCGCGCCCGCGTGCCCGCCGTGATGGTCTCCCACGAGAGCGCCGACGCCGTGCTGCGCACCTGGGGCGTGCCCGAGGCGGCTGCCCGGGGCGCGGCCGACCGGCTGAACCGCCGCACCGCGCGGGCGTATGCGCGGATCGTCTGCACGACGGAGTGGGCCGAGCGCGAGTTCGTACGCATCGGCGCACGCAATGTCGTACGCGCCCCCCTGGGCGTCGACCTCGGCCGCTTCCACCCGTCCCATTACGACGGTGCCCTGCGCGAGCACCACCGCGGCGGGGCCTCGGTCCTGCTCGCCATGTGCTCACGCCTGTCGCCCGAGAAGCGGCCGGGCCGCGCGCTCGACACGCTCGCCGAACTGCGGCGGCGCGGCGTCCCGGCGGCGCTCGTCGTCGCGGGTGACGGCCCGCTGCGCGCCCGGCTGGAGGCCCGCGCCCGCGCGGAGGACCTT
>NZ_RIBZ01000533.1:0-2545 GCF_003721215.1 Streptomyces botrytidirepellens | reverse complement strand
GGTCGGGTAGCCGGAGACCATTGCTGATCCCCGGCCCCCTCAGAACCGGACGTGCGAGCTTTCCCCGCATCCGGCTCAAGCAAGCCACGAGGGCTTCGCAGGTCAGCAGGGTTACGTGGTCCTTTTGCTGTCGCCAGCGTGGTGCTGTCGATGGCATTCGGAGTGCACGAGGCGAAGGTTGTTCCGCTCGTCCGTTCCGCCGTCTCGTCGGTAGGTGAAGTGATGCTTGTGGAGCATCTTCTTCGAGGCCGCGAACCAGTTGATCCACTCGCGTGGACTGTCCGGTTCGTACTCGGCTCCGACGATCAGCGCCTGCTTGCAGAGAGGACAGAGCCCCTGCTGCCGGACCGCCAGGAGAAGACTCGTCTTGTCCATCGGCGGTGGCGCCTTCCTGCGGCGGCGGTCCCGCCAGTACTCGGTCAGCGCGGGGTCGTCCGGGGACGCTCCGCCCTTGACGAGCTGGTGGCGGACGATGCCGGTCCAGGCGAATTTGATGAGGAACGCGCCGCTGTCGCGGTCGCCAAACACCCACCGGTCTCGCCGGGACGGGTGGAATCTGCCGAAGTACCGGGCCGCGACCCAGTGACTCGACTTGTTGCGGTGACGGCGCCTGGCCCATTTGAAGGTCAGCCGCCACATGTAGTGATCCAGCGACGAGAACGTCGTCGTGGATGCCACCGCCCGGTAGTAGGCGGCCCAACCGCGAACGATCGGGATCAGCCTGCGCAACACGGCCTCGGCATTGGACCCGTGCAGGGTCTTCACCTCGGTCCGTAAGCGCGCCCGGAGCCTCGCGCAAGCCGCTGTGCTCGGCTTGATGATCAGCTTTCCGCCCGTGCGGCGGACGGTGAAACCGAGGAAGTCGAACCCCTTATCGAGGTGGACGACCTGGGTCTTCTCCTCGTTGAAGCGAAGACCCCTCGGCGCCAGCCAGTCCTCCAGCCGGGCCCTGACCTGGTGCACCTGTTCCTCGTCGTGACAGAGCACGACGAAGTCGTCGGCATACCTCACCAGCACCGGAGTGCCCGGCATCGCGCCGGGCTCGCGCCCAGCCCGAACCGTGTATTGGCACCCTGCGGCCTGCTCCAGTCCATGCAGAGCAACGTTCAGCAACAGCGGGCTGATCACACCGCCTTGAGGAGTGCCCTCCTCGGTCGGTGCGAACCGGCCGCGGTCGACCACGCCCGCCTTCAGCCAGCCGCGGATCAGGTCCCTGGCCGGGAACTGGCCGAGCATGGTCATGAGGTGGTCATGGTCGATGCGGTCGAACGCCGCCGACAGGTCCGCGTCCAAGACCCACAGACGCTTCGGGTTCTTGCCCTTCACCGTCCAGAAGATCGCGGATATCGCGTCCTGGCAGCTGCGGCCGGGCCGGAAGCCGTAGGACCTCGGCTCGAACCGCGCTTCCCACTCGGGCTCCAGCGCGTTCTTCACGCGGGCCTGGAGGACCCGGTCACGGATGACCGGGATGCCGAGCGGCCGCTGTTTCCCGTTGCTCTTCGGGATGAACACTCGCTTGACCGGCCTGGCCTTCCAGGGCTTCGACGACCGATGGATCTCGGCCGCCAACGTGCCTCTCGACTTCGGCGTGAGGGCCCGTTCCCCGTCGATGCCAGCGGTCTCGCGACCACTGCTCTGCTGTGTCACCCGCTTCACGCTGATCAGCGTGTTGCTGCGGCTTCTCAGCATGAGCTTCTGCAAGTTGCGGACCTTCTTGAGGTCCCCGTCCTGCGTTGCCTTGAAGATCCTCTGCCTCAGCCGCCGTACGTTCTCCTCGCAGGTGGCCCAGTCGATGCCGTGCCAGTCGAGTAAGACGTCCTCGGGTCCGTTCACCGCAGGCGAGGACGTCACAGCAGGTGCCGTGATCTCCATGTTCGCCTCCGGTGTCTAACTTGTCCTTTGGTTCGAGCGTCCTTGCAGTGGTGACTTCAAAGGCTCACCTGATCCACGTGGGCGCCCTTTCGGGCCGAACCAACTCAGGTCCGTATCCGGCGAGTTATGCGAGGGACGGATGAAGGTCCCGTCTCCCGGTTTCCTCTGGCCTTTCGGCCCGCCGGCCTTCGCTTCTTGGATCTTCCTTCTCCCGCCGGGGACTTCAGCCTTCCTTGCGGTCGACCTACCAAGCCGTTGGCCTGGACCCCGTCGGGGTTTCCACGTTCCGCACCAGTAAGACGCGGCTGGGGTGGGCGCCCCCTCTACCCCGGGACCAGCGGTGTCCTCCCTCCGGGCTCAGTTACCCGATGGTCGCTTGGTGCCTCACAGCACCGGGTCCTGTGACCGCCGCCAACACGCCATCGCGCGGTCCTATAGTCACGGGGCATCATCAAGGGTTCACTTGCGTTCGCCCGTCCAGCCTTCCCCTCACCTGTTGCACCCCGATGGCCGGGACGCCCTTGGGCTTGAACGCTCCGCTTCACACCCCGCCGTTACCAGCGGCGCATGGGAGCGCGGGGACGGGCCCTGGACACTGGCCCGAAGTTCAGCCGATCGATACCTCCTTCACGTGGCTGTCCTTACTTACCTGGAGCGACTTCGTGTCGCACAC
>NZ_RIBZ01000531.1:0-2540 GCF_003721215.1 Streptomyces botrytidirepellens | reverse complement strand
GTCGGCGCCGCCCGGCTGCTGGCCGCCCGTACGGCACGCACCGCCCCGCCGCCCGCCGTCGGGGAGGCCGCGTGAGGCCCTCCGCCACCCGCCGCCTCCCGCTCTCCCTGCGCCGCCGCGGTGTCCCCTGGGACCGGCAGCGGCCCACCTGGCGGGAGGCCAGGCCCGCCCTGATCGCCGCGGCCCTGAATCGGGCGCAGGACCGCCCGTCGGGCAACTGGTACGTGCTCGGCGCGTCCGCCGCCGTCGCCCCGGGCCGCCCCTTCGGCCGGACCGTCGCCGGTACCGAGGTGGTGGCCTGGCGCGGCTCTGGCGGACGTCTCGTCGCGGGGCCCGGCGCCTGCCCGCACCTCGGGGCGCCGCTGAAGGACGCGGTGGTCAGCCGCGGCAGGCTCGTGTGCCACTGGCACGGCCTCGCCCTGCCCGGGGACGCCACGGGGCCGGGCTGGTGTCCGCTGCCCGCCCACGACGACGGCGTCCTCGCCTGGGTACGGCTCGACGCGGCCGGTGGCGAGGAGCCGCTGGAACGCCCGGTGCTGCCGCCCCGCCCGGTGACCGGGGCCACGCTCGCCGCCGTCCACGACGTCACCGGCACCTGCGAGCCGGCCGATGTCGTCGCCAACCGCCTCGACCCGTGGCACGGCGGGTGGTTCCACCCGTACTCCTTCGTCGACCTCACCGTCGAGGAGCCGGACGGCGACGACGCCCTCGCCGTCCGGGTGTCCTTCAAGGTGGCCGGTCGGGTGGTCGTCCCCGTCCGCGCCGTGTTCTCCGCACCCGGGCCACGCACCGTCGTCATGCGCATCACCGACGGCGAGGGCCGTGGCTCCGTGGTCGAAACCCACGCCACCCCGCTGACCCCCGATCACCGCGGCCGCCCGCGCACCGCCGTCATCGAGGCGGTCCTCGCCACGTCCGACCGCCCCGGCTTCGCCGTCGCCCGGGCGGCCGCACCCCTGTTGCGGCCCCTGATGCGCGCCGCCGCGGGCCGCCTGTGGCGCGACGACCTCGCCTACGCCGAACGCCGCTGGGCCCTGCGGGAGGCGGGCCGCTTCCCGGGCTGACCGGCGGGCCGCAGTGGTCACGGCCGGTGGTGTTTCCCGGCCAGCCGGTGCACACCGCGCAGCACGGCCGTACGGCCGTGGCGGGGGACCGTCCACAGCCGCTGGCCGCTCACGCCCCAGCGGGCGAGCAGCGCGTTGGCGGCCAGGAAGCCGCTGGTGGCCGCCCGTTCCATCAGGGCGACCGGCAGATCGGTGCGGACCAGGTCCCCGGCCAGCACCACCGCCGGGTCGGGCGTGCGCACCGTGGGCCGGTCGCGGTAGCCGCCGACCGGGAAGGCCGGGCAGTCGGCGCGCCATTCGTGGCGTACGTCGACCACCGGGGCGTCCCGGGTCTCGGGGTAGACCCGGGCCAGCTCCGCCCGCAACCGGCGCTCCACGGCGGCCCGGTCGGCGTCCGGGCCGACCGCGTACGCGTGCAGCTCCAGCACCGATCCGCCGGTGGCCGCGGCCCATCGGCGGGCTTCGCCCTCCCAGCGGGACACGACGCTGACGTTGTCGAGCGGGCCGTAGCCGCTCGTCCCGAGGAAACCGGGGCGGCCGGGGTCCACGGGCGCGCCGAGCCACAGGCGGGAGACCAGGAACGGCGGCGCGGTCCGCAGGGCCGCGATCCGGTCCCGCCACCCCGGGTCGCCCAGGCCGGGGGAGTTCGCGACCAGCGTGCGCAGCCCCGCCGTGTCCAGGGCGAGCACCGCCCCGTCGTACGCGTCCCCGTCCACCGCCACCCGTCCGCCGTCCAGCGGCCGTACCGACTCCACGGCGGCGCCCGGCCGCACCCGGGTGCCGTGGCCCTCCAGGTAACGCCGCAGCGGATCCCACAGCGCGTACGGGAACGGCTCGCGCACCACGTCGAACAGCAGGCCCTCGCTCGATCCGAGGAAGTAGATGTGGAACATCACCGCCAGTTCGGCCGCGGACAGCTCGCCCGGATCCGTGAAGAAGCTGCGGGAGAACACCTCGAACGCCAGGTGCCGGGCCGCCGCCGGGAAACGGACCGCGTCCAGGAACTCCGCCGCGCTCAGCGCGTCCAGCCGCTCGTGGATCCACGGCAGCCGGACGTCGAACAGCGGCAGCGCCGCCACCGGGTCCATGCCCGCCAGATCCCGCCAGCCGAACGACGGGCTGCGCGCGACGAAGCCGAGCGCGGACCACGGCGGGGTGCGCGGAACGCCCGCGAAACCGTCGCGCAGGCCCGATCCGTGCCACAGCGGGTAGTCCGGCAGCGCGGTGAGCAGGCGTAAGGCCGGGTCGATCCGCCGCAGCAGCCCCCGCAGGTTGTAGTACTGCCGGAAGAAGGCGTGGAAACCGCGGCACATCGTCGCCGCCGACCCGTCCGCGAGCGTCGTCGGCCACCCGGCCAGCCGCCCGCCGAGCACCGCGCGGCGCTCGTACAGCACCACCGCGACCCCGCGCTCGGCCAGTGCGGTCGCCGCCGCGAGCCCCGCGATCCCGCCGCCCACCACCGCGACCCGCGGCGCA
>NZ_RIBZ01000530.1:0-2530 GCF_003721215.1 Streptomyces botrytidirepellens | reverse complement strand
GGCGCCGCCAGTCCGCCGCCCCGGGCGCCGGGCCGAGGAAGCGCTCCGCCACCAGCGGGCCGGTGGCCACCGCGGGCCGCCCGAGGGCCTGCCGCACCCGTTCGGCGGCCTCCTCGGTGACACACAGGTGCAGATCGTTGCCCGGGTGCAGCCACTGGCGGTGCACCGCGAAATCGGTGACCACCACCGCGCTCGGCACCGTCAGGGCCCCGCGGGCCCGCAACCGGCCGGTGAGCTGCGCGGCGAGGTGGAAGACGGGCACCACCGCGGTCGGCCGCAGCCGCCCGGCCAGCGCCAGCAGCCGGTCCTCGGCGAGCGCCGCCAGCGGAGCGGTGCCGGGCCGTGGCCCCACTGCGGGACCGGGCCGGAAGAACGCCCGGTAGATGCCCGCGTAGACCACCGGGGCCCGGCGGACCGCCGTCCGGTAGAAGGCGCGCAGCCCCGGCCCGATCCCGGCGGGCAGCAGCTCCAGCACATCCACCCGGTCCGCCCGGTGCCCCGCGCACTCCAGTCGGCGCACCAGCTCCCCGGCCACCGCGTCATGACCGGCCCCCATGCTGGCGCTCACCACGAGAAAACGCTGTGACGGCTGGCGCATGCTCACCTCCGATGGTGCGAGGCGCGGCCGCTCATGGCTCACTGGAGGTATCCGCACCGCGTGCCGTCAAACCGCGCGCTCGACGGCCGGTGGCCTCCGACGCCGCCGGTCGGCGGCGAGACAGGAAGGTGTCATGGCCCGCCCTCTGCCGGACGCACAGCCTCAAGCCGGCGCCGCGCACGCGACGGCCGGACCCGCCGCCACCGGGGCCGCCCCCACCGAAACCGGGGTGGCGCTGGTGACCGGCGCGTCCTCGGGTATAGGCGCCGCCGTCGCGCACCGGTTCGCGGCGGGCGGCGGATGGCGGCTGCTGGTCAGCGGCCGCCACCGGGAACGTCTCGACCAGGTGGCCGCGCGCACCTCGGCCATCGCCCTGCCGGCCGATCTGGCCACCCCCGAGGGCGGCCGTGGCCTGGTCGAGGACGCCTTCGGTACCGCCGGGCGGGTGGACCTGCTCGTCGCGGGGGCGGGCATCGGCTGGGCGGGCCCCTTCAGCGCGATGCCGCCCGCCGCCATCGACCGCGTCGTGGGCGTCGACCTGCTCGCCACCATGCGGCTGGTACGGCTGGTCCTGCCGCACATGCTGGCCGAGCGGCGCGGCCACATCGTGCTCATCGGCTCGGTCGCGGGCAGCTTCGGGGTGCGGGGCGAGGCGGTGTACTCCGCGGCCAAGGCGGCGCTCGGCGTCTTCGCCGACGCCCTGCGCCACGAGCTGCGCCGGGGCGGCGTACGCGTCACCCATGTGGTACCCGGCGTGGTGGACACCCCGTTCTTCGCCCGCCGCGGCGTCCCGTACACCCGCCGGGTGCCGCGCCCGCTGCCGCCCGAGCGGGTCGCCGACGCGGTGTGGGAGGCCGTCGCCCGCGGCCGGGACGAGGTCTACGTACCGGCCTGGCTGCGGCTGCCCGTGCTGGTGCGCGGCGCGGCCCCGGGGCTGTACCACCGGCTGGCCGCCCGTTTCGGGTGAGGGTGGGGGTGACATGGGCGCCCTGACCGTCCTCCTCGCGCTGCTGTCCGCCCTGGGCAACGGCGCTGCGTCCGTACTTCAGCGGCGCGCCGCGATGGAGCAGGAGCGGGAGCTTCCGGAGGCCGGACGCGGCGGGGTGGGGCAGGCGCTGCGGCATCTGCTGCGGCTGCTGCGGCGCCCGTACTGGCTGGCCGGGGGCGCGGCGATCGTGGTATCGGCGGTGGCCCAGGTGGGGGCGCTGTCAGTCGGGCGGCTCTCCGTCGTGCAGCCGCTGCTGGTCAGCGAGCTGCTGTTCACCCTGGTGGTGGGGAGTCTGGTGTTCCACCGGCGGCCCGGCGGCCGGACCTGGCTGGCGTTCGTGATGCTCGCCGCCGGGCTCGCGCTCTTCCTCGTCGCGGCCGATCCCTCGCACGGCCGCGCCACGGCCCGGAACGGGCTGTGGCTGCCCGCCGGTGTGGTGCTGGTGGTCGTCGTGGGGGCCCTGGTGCTGGTGGCGCGGGCGCTGCGGGGCGCGGCGCGGGCGGCGACGCTCGGCTGCGCGACCGCCGTCGGCTTCGCGTACACGGCGGCCCTCATCAAGGAGTTCACCGGGCGCTTCGGCGGGGGAGTGGCCGCGGTGTTCACCGGCTGGCCGCTGTACGCGGTGTGCCTCGTGGGGCTGTTCAGCTTTCTGTTGCTCCAGAGCACCCTGCGCGCGGGAACGCTGGCCGCCTCCCAGCCCGCGCTGACCCTCGGGGACGCGCTGGTGAGCATCGCGCTGGGCTGGGTGCTGTTCGGCGAACGCGTCGAACTGGGGCTGCGGCTGCTGCCCGAGGCGGTCGGCATCGCCCTGATGGCGGCCGGGATCGTCGGCCTCACCCGGTCGCCCGCCATGGCCGAGGGCTGGGACGCGGACGCCACCGGCGCGGCGGCACCGCCCACGGCGCGACGGGTGCCGGGCGGCGGGAGCCCGCCGTGAGCCCCGG
>NZ_RIBZ01000529.1:0-2529 GCF_003721215.1 Streptomyces botrytidirepellens | reverse complement strand
CCCGCCGCGCGGGCGCCGCGGGCCGGGCGGGCCGGGGCGGGCGGGAGCTGGCCCTTGAGCGGGCCCCATTCGTTGGGGTCGGGCACGCCCGGGGGAAGCATCTGGCGCCGCTTGGGGCCGCCGTGGTCGGACTCCCCCGGCTCCTTCGCGCCCGGCCAGGCCTTGGCGACCCGGGCCGCCAGCACGAAGTCCTTGCGCAGCGGGTGGCCCTCGAAGTTGTCGGGCAGCAGCAGCGGCGCGAGGCCGGGGTGGCCGCTGAAGCCGATCCCGAACATCTCGTGGGTCTCGCGCTCGTGCCACGCCGCGCCCGCGTAGACGCCCACGGCCGTGGGCAGCGTGGCGGCGTCGTGCGGCACGGTGGTGCGGACCAGCAGTCGGCGTATGGCGGCGCCCGGGGCGAGGGCGACGACGTGGGCGGCCACCCGGAAGCCCACGCCGGGCTCGTCCACCGCGCTCAGCCAGTCGAAGTAGGTGCAGCCGAGGGTGTCGCGGGCGGTCTCCAGCGCCGTGATCCACGCGTCGGCGGGCACGTCGACGGTGAGCAGGCCGTACGCCTCCTCGGCCGTCGCGCCCGCGCCGAACAGGTCGGTGGCGGGGCGCGGCAGCCAGCCCACCACGGCGCCGTCGGCCTCGGTCGGCTCAGGAGACTCGTTCGGCTCGGTCATCACGCGTCCTCCCGGGCGGCCGGGGGCTCGACCAGGCCGCTGCGCAGCGCGGCCGTGGACGGGCGGCCGCCCTTCGACGCGTACCGCTCCCCCAGCGACTCGCGGGCGATCTTCTCCTGGAGCTTGAGGATCCCCTGGAGCAGCGCCTCGGGCCGGGGCGGGCAGCCGGGGACGTACACATCGACCGGGATGATCTGGTCGACGCCCTTGGTCACGGCGTACGAGTCCCAGTAGGGGCCGCCGCAGTTCGAGCAGGCGCCGAAGGAGATCACGTACTTCGGCTCCGGCATCTGCTCGTAGAGTCGCTTGACGGCGGGCGCCATCTTGTCGGTGACGGTGCCGGAGACGACCATGAGGTCGGCCTGGCGGGGCCCCGGCGCGAAGGGGATCACGCCGAGCCGGATGAAGTCGTGGCGGGCCATCGAGGCGGCGATGAACTCGATGGCGCAGCAGGCCAGCCCGAAGTTGAAGACCCACAGGCTGTAGCGGCGGCCCCAGTTCAGGACCACCTTCATCGGCTCAGGGGCCAGCCGCGCGAGCGGGCCGAGGCGGCGCGGCTCCGGGAGATCCACGGGAGCCTGCGCGGGGGTCGGTGTCACGTCCATTCCAGGACGCCCTTCTTCCATGCGTACAGCAGACCTACGGCGAGGAACCCGAGGAAGATGAACATCTCCACCAGGGTGGCTGCGCCGAAACCGGGCGCGGCGAAGACCGTCGCCCATGGGAACAGGAAGATCGAATCCACCGCGAAAATCACGTACAGGAAAGCGTAGACGTAGTAGCGGACCTGGGTGTGTGCCCAGCTCTCGCCCACGGGGTCCACACCGCACTCGTACGTCAGCAGCTTCTCAGGCGTCGGCACCACCGGCCGCAGCAGCCGCCCTGCCCCGAAGGCCACGGCAACGAAGATCACCCCGACCGCCGCGACCAGACCCACCACCGTATAGGCGTGGAAGTAGTCGGCCGCGAGCGGGACGCTACTGGCCGCGCGTACGGTCGTCGCCTCCGGCACGTCCGCCCCTCGCTCCCTGTCCTGCCTGCTGCTCGTCGACCTCGTGTGTTCGACGATCCGTACGCACGGGAGTCTAGGCCCTACCGGCGGTATGGCGATCCGCCCGTCCGGCATGCGGAGCCCCGAGCCCGCGGGGAATGACCGGGGGACTACGGGGGCTAGCCCTACTCGGGCCCGGCGATGTACCCCATGGCGCGGCCCGCCGGGGCGCGGCAGTCTTTGGTGCCATGACCTCCGGTTCCCCCGACGAGCGCGGCGAGCGACTGCCGCGTCCGCCCGCTTTCGCCTATCCCGCGCAGACGTGGAAGGAGATCGCCCATCTCCTGGTCAATCTGCCGTTGGGCATCTTCGGCTTCGTCTACGCGGTGATGTGGCTGGCCGTGGGCGTGGGCATGGCGGTCACGATCGGGGGGCTGCCGGTGCTGGCCGTGGGCCTGCTGGGCAGCCGGTGGCTCGCCCGGTTCGAGCGGCGGCGCGCCCGGTCGCTGCTGGCGCTCCACGTGGACGAGCCCAGCCGTATGCCGGGCGGGCTCGACGGCGGCTTCTTCAGCTGGCTGTGGCGGAGCCTGCGGGATCCGGTGGGCTGGCGCGCCACGCTGTACGCCGCGATCCGGCTGCCCTGGGGCATCCTGACCTTCGCCCTGACGCTGGTCTCGCTGTTCATCGCCTGGCCGGTGCTGCCGTGGATCGCGCGGGCGCTGACCAACGTGGACCGGGTGATGGTGCGCGGGCTGCTGTCGCCGTCGGACGAGCTGGAGCGGCGCATCGCGGAGCTGGAGTCGGACCGGGGCACGGTGGTCGACACCGCCGCAGCCGACCTGCGCCGCATCGAACGCGACCTCCACGACGGAG
>NZ_RIBZ01000525.1:0-2487 GCF_003721215.1 Streptomyces botrytidirepellens | reverse complement strand
CGCGCTCGCCGCGGCCACCCGCGCCACCACCGGCTGCGGCTCGTGCGCGGGCGCGGTCCGCGACCTGTGCGCCGCCCTGCACGCCGCCGCCGGGCCGCGGCCCGAACCGGCGGTGGCGGAGGCGCTCCGGTGACCCGCACCCTCGTCGTCGTCGGCCACGGCATGGTCGGCCACTGGCTGGTGGAACGCATCCGGGACCGGGACCGGGCCGACCGGTGGCGCATCGTCGTCCTCGCCGAGGAACCGCGGCCCGCCTACGACCGGATCTCGCTCTCCTCCCACCTGGAGGGCGGGGAGGGCGGGGACGCCGGGGCGCTCGACCTGACCGGCCCGGACCTCCTCGACGACCCCATGGCCGACCTCCGGCTGAGCACCACCGCCGTCGCCGTCGACCGCCGTGCCCGCACCGTCACCAGCGCGGACGGCACCGTCACGGGCTACGACGCGCTGGTCCTGGCCACCGGCTCCCGGCCCTTCGTCCCGCCGATCGCGGGACGCGACCTGCCGGGCTGCTTCCGGTACCGGACCGTCGAGGACATCGAGGCCATCCGGGCCGCGGCCGTCCCCGGCCGGACGGGCGTCGTCATCGGCGGCGGGCTCCTCGGGCTCGAAGCGGCCAACGCGCTGCGGCTGCTGGGCATGCGGTCCCACGTGGTGGAGACGGCCCCGCACCTGCTGCCGCTCCAGATCGACGCCGGAGCCGGACAGGTCCTCGCCGACCTCATCGGCAAGCTCGGGGTGCAACCCCACTGCGGGACCATCACCCGGTCCGTCGACCCCGGCCCCGACGGGCGGGTCTGCGCGGTGACCCTCGACGATCGCACCCGGCTGGACGCGGCCCTGGTCGTCTTCGCCACCGGCGTACGGCCCCGCGACGATTTGGCCGAACCCTCCGGTCTGACCCGCGGGCCGCGCGGCGGCATCCTCGTCGACGACCACTGCCGCACGGCCGACCCCCGGGTCTGGGCGATCGGCGAATGCGCCGCCGTCGAAGGCCGCTGCTACGGGCTCGTCGCCCCCGGTTACCGCATGGCCGAATGCGTCGCCGCGCAGCTCCTGGGCCTCCCGGCGCGGCCCTTCGCGGGGGCCGACACCTCCACCCGGCTCAAACTGCTCGGCGTCGACGTCGCCAGCTTCGGCGACTGCCACGCCGAGACCCCCGGCGCCCTCGAATACATCCGCCACCACCACCGGGCGGGCAGCTACGCCAAGCTCGTCCTCGCCGACGACGCCCGCACCCTGCTCGGCGGCGTCCTGGCGGGCGACACCAGCGCCTACCCGCTCCTGCACTCCCTGACGGGCCGACAGTTGTCGGCCCATCCCGAACGGTTGCTGCTCGGTGCACCTCACGAAAGGGAACCAGCGTGACTCCGCTCCCAGCCTGAAGGCGGGGGCTTCCAACCTAAAGGTTGCGGTCCAGCCCGAACCGATCCCTTTCGGGAGAGACAGGAAATACCACAGGTCAGGGAAGCAATTCCCCCACCGGCTGAAGCCGGTGGCCTCCTCACTAGGAGACTCTATGGACGTGATGACGGCCATCCTCACCCGCCGCAGCGAGCAGAAGCTCGCCGGTCCCGCCCCCAGCCCCGAAGAGTTCCGCTACCTGCTCAAGGCGGCCTCATGCGCCCCCGACCACGGCATGCTGCGGCCCTGGCGATGGCTGCTGATGTCCGGAGACGCCCGGGACGCGCTCGCCGCCGCCCTCGCCGAGGACAACGGCAAGAGCATCGAGGCCATGCGCGCCAAGACCCGGCGGGCGCCCCTGCTGGCCACGCTCGTGTTCTCCCCGGACCCCGTCTCGCCGGTGCCCGAATGGGAACAGATGGCCGCCGTCAGCGCCATGGCCACCTCGCTGATGCTGCTGCTCCACGCCCGCGGCTTCGGCAGTATCTGGCGGACCGGTGCCCAGCTCGACGCCGAACCGGTTCGCAAACTGCTCGACCTCGACCAACCCGAACGCGCCCTGGGCTGGCTGTACATCGGCACCGTGGAGCCGGGCCGCCCGACCCGCCGCCGCCAGGCCCCGGACGTCGGCGACCGCCTGAAGATCTTCAGCGCCCCCTATTAAGAGGCTCGGTTCGCCTCCGGGGCGCCTCAGCCCGCCCCCAGCTACCGCTGGGAGGTGCCCCCGGTCGACGGTCGACCGTGCTCGGTCCCTCGTTCCTCGGGACCTCCGCGCGCTCTCCCTTTCGACAGCGGCGCGCCCCTTCGGCTCACTCGCCGGTCAGACGGGGTTGCCGGAGCGCCGACCGCACCCAGCCCCCGGCCGCCACCGGGAGCGCCCCCGGCCGGGTGCGAAACTGGCCGTCCGGGGCCGGGCAGTCCGGCCCGGGCGGTCCTGCCCGGCCGGGCAGGGCTTCGGCAGCGGGCAGGAGAGGTGCGGCGTGGCGGACGCGGGGTTCACGGAGGAGCGGGCGCGGGCGGTGCTCGCCGCCGCACTGCCGCGCGGCACCGGCGACGCCGCCGGGGCCCGGCTGCTGGCGCTCG
>NZ_RIBZ01000524.1:0-2478 GCF_003721215.1 Streptomyces botrytidirepellens | reverse complement strand
CGGTGGGGGCGGGGCGCCCGTCCGGGGCCGCCGCCCGGGGCTCCGCCCTGGGTTTCCGCACGGGGCCCCGCCCCCACCGGCCTCAGGTGTCCCAGACCCGGCGGACCTGTTCGAAGCGGGTCGGCAGCGGAGGACGGCGCGCGGCGTACCGGGCGTTCGTACGGTGGACGAAGCGGCGCCAGGAGAGCACCAGCCCCTGCCGGGTGATGGGCAGCCCGGCGGCGACGGTCACGCCGTTGTCGTGGGTGTGGTGCACGGTGAGCAGCAGTGCGTCCGGGACGGAGCCCTCCAGTTCGGCGCACAGCTCCTCGCGCACCAGCAGCCAGCGGCGCAGGACCAGGATCGTGCCGGCGTCCAGGCCGTGGCGGCGCGGGATCCGGTGCTTG
This sequence comes from Streptomyces botrytidirepellens, assembly GCF_003721215.1. Classification (NCBI taxonomy): domain Bacteria; kingdom Bacillati; phylum Actinomycetota; class Actinomycetes; order Kitasatosporales; family Streptomycetaceae; genus Streptomyces; species Streptomyces botrytidirepellens. The sequence continues at coordinate 2,092 of NZ_RIBZ01000524.1, read as the reverse complement.
CCGTGTTCGATGGTCACCCATCCCGCGTCCAGGTCGAGCGACGCCATGGTGCAGCGCAGCAGACCGCCGTAGCGGGCGCCGCTGGCCCGGGCCAGCCCCACGATCACCGCGAGCCGTACCGTCTCCGGCTTCGCGCCGTTCTCCAGGGCCTGCACGGACAGCAGCCGCCAGATCCACTCCGCCTCCGCGGCCGACACCACCGGACGCGGATACCGGTCCTCGGCAGCTTCCGTCGTCACACCCTCACCTCCCGCTTGGCACATTATTTATGCCGCCGGAGGATTCACAACCCCAGATCGCTCAGGCCCGGGTGGTCGTCGGGGCGGCGGCCGAGCGGCCAGTGGAACTTGCGGTCCGCCTCCGTGATGGGCAGATCGTTGATGGACGCGTGGCGCTGCGTCATCAGACCGTGGGCGTCGAACTGCCAGTTCTCGTTGCCGAAGGAGCGGAACCAGTTTCCGGACGCGTCGTGGCATTCGTAGGCGAAGCGCACCGCGATGCGATTGCGCTCGTACGCCCACAGCTCCTTGATGAGCCGGTATTCCAGCTCCTTCGCCCACTTCCGGGTCAGAAAGTCGACGATTTCCGGGCGGCCGTGCGGGAATTCCGTGCGATTGCGCCAGCGGGAGTCGACGGAGTAGGCGAGGGCGACCTTTTCGGGGTCGCGGGAATTCCAGGCGTCCTCGGCCTGACGGACCTTCTGGAGTGCGGTCTCCCGGGTGAACGGCGGAAGCGGCGGTCGCTCGGTCACATTCTCTCCCTCGATGAGGCGTGCGGGTGATCCATGGATGACGGTTCACACGGTACGGTCGGCGCGTGCGTCTTGTGCTGATGTCGGACACCCACCTTCCGCGGCGGGCCAAGGAGCTGCCGCGGGAGCTGCTGGACCATGTGGCGCGCGCCGATGTGGTCGTCCACGCGGGCGACTGGGTCGACACCGCCACCCTCGATCTGCTGGAGGCGCGCTCGCGGCGGCTGATCGGCGTGTACGGCAACAACGACGGGCCCGAGCTGCGGTCGCGGCTGCCGGAGGTGGCGTACGCGGAGCTGGGCGGGCTGCGGTTCGGGGTGGTGCACGAGACGGGCGCGGCGCAGGGGCGTGAGCGGCGCTGCGCGCAGCGGTTTCCGGAGCTGGACGTGCTGGTCTTCGGCCACAGCCACATCCCGTGGGATTCCACATCGGCCGACGGACGGCTCCGGCTGCTCAACCCAGGCTCCCCCACCGACCGTCGGCGGCAGCCGTACTGTACGTTCATGACGGCCGTGATCGAGGCCGGTCGGCTGGGCGCCGTGGAGCTGCACCGGCTGCCGCCCCGCCGCTGAGGGCGTCGTCTCCTCGCGGCGTTTCCCCCGGGTGTGACCCGTCCGCCCGTTCCGCCCGTTCCTCTCGCCTCGCGCCGAGTTCTGCCCTTCCCTCTTCAGCCCCTGTCCCGTCCCCCTCCGTGGTGCTGATGAGGAGTGACTGATGACGGTACGGAGCGCTGCTTCCGTACGGCGCGCGGCGCTGGCCGCCGTGTCGCTGGGAATGTTCTGCGTCCAGCTGGACGCCTTCGCGCTGAATCCGGCGCTGCCCCGGATCGGCCGCGACCTCGGGACCGGCGGCGGGCTGCCGTGGGTGGTCAGCGGCTATCTGCTGGCGGCGGCCTCGCTGATGCTGGGCGCCGGGCGGCTGGGCGAGGTGCTGGGGCGGCGCGCGCTGCTCACGGCGGGCCTCGCGGTGTTCGGGGGCGCGTCGCTGGTGTGTGCGCTCAGCCCCTCGCTGCCGGTGCTGGTGGGCGCCCGGGTCGTCCAGGGAGCGGGCGCCGCGGTGGCCATGCCGGTGGGGCTGGCCCTGCTGACGCGCCTCTATCCGCCCGCGTTGCGCGGACGGGCCCTGGGGTGGGCGATCGGCGTCGGGGGCGTCGCGACGGCGTGCGGGCCGTTCGTCGGCGGGGTGCTGACCGAGGCCGTGTCGTGGCGCGCGGTGTTCTGGCTCAATGTGCCGGTCGCCGCGCTCGCGGCGGGGTGCGCGGCGCGGGCAGCGGAACCCGGGGACGAGGGCGCGCCGCGCCCGGTCGGCGGGACGGGCCTGGTCGCGGCGACCGCGGCGGTG
>NZ_RIBZ01000526.1:0-2470 GCF_003721215.1 Streptomyces botrytidirepellens | reverse complement strand
GACGCCCTCGCCGAGCGGGCGGCCCGGATCGGCTGGCCGCTGCCCGAGCGGGTCGCCGTCGCCGTCCTGCTGCGCCCCGCGCGCGAGGCGCTGGCCCCCGCCGTCGGCCGGGACGTCCTCCTCGACATGGAGTGCGAGCAGCCCCGCATGGTGCTCCCCGACCCCGAGGAGGCGGGCCGCCCCGAGCTGCTGCGCCGCGCCACCGCCGGGTGGTCGGGCGCGGTCGGCCCGCCCGTACCGCTCGCCGAGGCCGCCAAGTCGCTGCGCTGGGCCGAGGCCGCGGTCCGGCTCATGGAGCGCGGGCTGCTGCCCGCCGGGGAGGTGCTGCACTGCACCGAGCACACCGAGGCGCTGGTGCTGCTGCCCCCGGAGGAGCTGATCGACGCCCTGGCCCGCCGCCGCCTCGCCCCGCTCGCCGGATGCGGCCCCGCCCAGGGGCGCCGCCTCGCCGAGACGCTGCTGGCGTGGCTGGAGACGCGGGGCGGGGCGCCGGAGATCGCGGACCGGCTGGGAGTGCATCCACAGACCGTGCGCTATCGGCTCCGGCAGATCAGGGAGCTGTGGGGCGACGAGGTCGAGGACCCGGACCGCCGCTTCGAACTGGAGCTGGTGCTGCGGGCGCAGCGCCTCCGCGGCGATCTGCTGCCGCCCACACCGTAGCGGTTTCGCGGCGCCTCCGTATTGTCGGTGACCTCGGGGTCTTTGCCCGGCCATTGCCGGGAGAAGTGGCCTGCGCGTAACCTGTGTTCGCGATACCGGCCACCGGCCGGAATCTCGAACACTTGCCATCTGGACCAGAAGGGGTGGGCGAACCACATGGGACGCCTCGTGCCCGCGGTGACCCGGGCTCTGGACATTCTCGAACTGTTCCTCGACGGCGACGGTACGCTCTCCGCCCCCGAGATCACCCGCCGCCTCGGACTGCCCCGGACCACCGTCCATGAGCTGGTGACCACTCTGGCCGCCCGCTCGTATCTGGTCCACGTGCCCGACCAGCCCGGCCGCTACCGGCTCGGCGTGCGCCCGTACCAGCTCGGCAGCCGGTACGCGGAACAGCTCGACCTGGCCGCCGAGGGCCAGCAGGTGGCCCGGAGCGTCGCCGAGACCTGCGACGAGACCGTCCATGTCGCCATTCTGGAGGGCACGGACGTCATCTACATCGCCAAGGTCGACTCCACCCACGCCGTCCGCATGGTCTCCGCCGCGGGCCGCAGGCTGCCCGCCCACTGCACCTCGGTCGGCAAGATGCTGCTCGCCTCCCTCCCGGAGGACGAGCTGACCGCCCGGTTCCCCGAGGACCGGCCGCTCGTCGCCATGACGGACAACAGCATCACCTCCGCGGCCGAGCTGCACCGCCACCTGGCCGCCGTGCGGGAGCACGGCATCGCGGTCGAGCGGCAGGAGTCCAACCCCGACGTGAGCTGCGTGGCCGCGCCGGTGCGGGATTCGGCGGGCAAGGTGGTGGCGGCGCTGTCCATCTCGGTGCCGACGATCCGCTGGAGCGAGGAGCGCCGGGCGGAGCTGGAGGAACTGGCGGCCAAGGGCGCGGGCGAGCTGTCCGTCCGCCTGGGGCACCGGAGGGGGCGCGGCGTATGAGCGGGCGTACGGCATCGCGATGGGACGTGGCGGTCCGGGCGACCGCCGAGCTGGGCGAGGGCCCCACCTGGGACGCGACGGCCGGGCGGCTGATCTGGGTGGACATCCTCTCCGCCCGCGTCCACACCTACGACCCGGCCACCGGCCGCAGCACCACCCTGGCCACCGAGCAGCACGTCGGCGCGGCGAAGCCGCGGGCAGGCGGCGGGCTGGTGGTCAACCTGCGCGACGGGGTCGGGCTGTACGACGCCGCGGCGGCCTTCCGCTGGCTGGTCCGGGACCCCGTCCCCGGTCGCCGCGGCAACGACGCGGCCGTCGCCCCGGACGGTTCGCTGTGGGCGGGCACCATGCGCTACGACGAGGCGGCGGGCGGCGGCACCCTGTCCCGCGTCGGCTCCGACGGCTCCGCGGCGGAGATCCTGCCGGACGTGGCGGTCAGCAACGGCACCGGCTGGAGCCCGGACGGCCGCCTCATGTACTACGTCGACTCCCCGACCCGGCGCATCGACGTCTTCGACGTGACGGGGGAGGGCGACGTCACCGGCCGACGTCCCCTCGCCCACATCGAGGACGGCGCGGGCTTCCCGGACGGGCTGTGCGTGGACGCCGACGGGTGTGTGTGGGTCGCCCTCTGGGACGGCGCCGCGATCCGCCGCTACACCCCCGACGGCACACTCGATCGGGTGATCCGGCTGCCCTTCCCCCGCCCCACCGCGTGTGCCTTCGGCGGGGCCGATCTCCGTGATCTGTACGTGTCCTCGGCCCGGGTCGGCCTCGGCGCCGCGGCCCCGCCGCTGGCGGGGTCGGTGCTGGTCATCGCGGACGCGGGGCGGGGGCTGGCGCAGCCCGCGTTCGCGGGCTGAGCGCGGCCGGG
>NZ_RIBZ01000520.1:0-2469 GCF_003721215.1 Streptomyces botrytidirepellens | reverse complement strand
GGTGCCCCATCGCCGCGCCAGGGGGCCGACCCATATGCGCCGCCACCTCCGCCACACCCGCGTCCTGGTGGGGTTGCTGCGGTAACTGTCCGGTCCCTGAAAGTGCTGTCACCGGCCGCTGCGCTCCACGCCCCGAAGGCATGGCGCACGGCCCCCAACATCTGCCCAGAGGCAGCCCCAGCCCCTCACTGGCCCGTGCCCTACGGGGCCTAGCCTGCCTCTTTGATCAAGGGAGAGTTCCCGCTCGTGTTCGATACTTGTCAGGACCTCCGTAAGGCGCTTCACGTCACTGCTGCCTGGTACGCGGTGTGTTCCGCGCTTCACCTGGCCGATCCGTCCATGGTGACCAGTGCTGATGACACACACGACACCGTTGGTCTGCGTTTCCAGGAGCACACCCGGCGTCCGTCAGCGGTCACCGGTGCCGTCACCATCGACCGCACCACCGGCGCTTTCACCGTGCGGGCCCAGACCCCCAGCCAGCGCTGGTACACCGCTCTGAACACCCTCGGCCGCCTTCACACCACGCTCCACGACGCTCCGGCCCCTGACCCGGAGGCGGTCCGCTGGGAGTGGCAGCCCCTTGCTTGCACCCACCCCGGCGCCCTCACCGGCACCCTCTCTCTCGCCCCTCACCTGACCGTCAGCACCTTCATCGACCGCGCCCCCACACCGGCCAGCGACCGGTCATACGCCGCCGCCTGGCTCACGATCACCCCCGCCGCCCGTGAACACTGCCTGGCGGCCTGGGCGCTCGGCGCGGCCTTCCTCGGCACCTTCATCACCCAGGACCCCGCCTACCGTCCCACCGCGCCCGGCGGCCACCTCCTCCACCACAACCCCACCGACGATTTCATGCCCGTCGACCCTCTCGATGATGATGACGAACCGCCGGTCGGCATGTGCATCTGTGGCTCTCTGCCAGGGCGGGAGGAATGTTCACGCTGCGCTCTTGCGCCACAGGAGAGGGACGCGGACTAGTTCGCCTGGGTGGACTACGGCACCCGGGTCAGGCCGCCCCATCCCTGCGACGAACCGTCCTTCTAGCCCCTCACCCTGCCGCCCCCGGCCCCGGCCCGTCCGGCTCCACCACACCGGCGCGGGCCCGGGGGTGCCCCGGCACGGTATCGCTCTGCCCAACGACCCTCCCCCGAGGCACCCCCCCGGGGGTCCGCGCGTCGCTGTGTTCCCGCCGTCCAAGCCCCGTACTGCAACCGGCCTTTGCGTGCCTTGCACCACCGCGCCGCATGCTTCCCGACGCCCCAGCGCAGTCAGGCGCGGCCGCCAGCCCGCCGTTCTAGGGAAGGGACGCCCATGACCGACGCCAGCCACATCGACGACGGCAGCAACCGGGGCTCTGACGAGGCGTCGAACGTGCCGGACCAGGCCCCCGGCTTGCCCGATGACCAGCCGGAGCGGTGCCCCATGTGCGGGCTGCACCGTCTTCGACTTCGACCCGAACCACAACCCGAACCACTACGACGGCATCAGCATGGGCCCCGCCTGGCTGTGCACCGGCTGCAAGTGGGGCATTTACAGCGCCTCCCGCTCACCGAAACCTGGCACCCGTACCGCCACCTGACCACCGCCCCGCCCTGCCCCACCTTGCCGGGCCGCCCGGCCCAGCGGCCCAGCACTTTTGAAGGGACACCATCCGTGACCACCGAGAACACCCTCACCCTGAACGCCGAGCAGGCCGCTGACGTGGCACACCAACTGTTCGAGGAGACCCGCAGGGCCGCATGGCACAAGGCATCCGACGACATCAACGACTACGACCGCATGCTCCTGGTCAACGACATGACCCCCAGCGACGCCCTCGCCGAGCTCAAGGACGCGAACCTTCCCTCACCCTTGATCAAGCACATCGCCGCCGCCCTCGAACTCCTCGCCCCCGACACCTACGCCCCCCGGCCCGACCAGAACACCACCCCCATCACCGGCGGGGGCCAGTGACCATGACAGACACGGAAGGGCCCCCCAAGGGTGCGGCCGAGTGGACCGGCGAGCAGCAGCGTGAAGCGCTGCGTATCCTGCTCCGCCACACCCACGGCGCGCCCGGGACCGGCTCCGGCAACACGGGGGAGCGCTCCGCAGCCATCCGCCGGCGCGTGCACCGCGTGCAGCACACCAACCGCTTGAATCTGGAGCTGGGAGCGGCCGTGTACCTCAGCGGACACGCGGACCTCTCACGCGCGGACCGGTCCCGCCTGTACGAGGTCTCCCGCGCCCTGCGCGCCGAGCTCCACGCCCGCCAGCAACAACAGGAGGACACATGACCGTGGCCGTCTACCCGCGAGCCCATCTGATCGACCGCATGCGCATCCGGGCCCGCCGCCACTTGTACAGCGCCCGTATCTGGCGCCAGGAGGCTGATGCGGCCTACAGCCCCATCCCGGCACATAAGTGCCGCGCCTACGCGCGTCAGGATTTGCGCTGGGCGGGCGCGTACCGACGTCGGCTGCTGGT
>NZ_RIBZ01000523.1:0-2459 GCF_003721215.1 Streptomyces botrytidirepellens | reverse complement strand
GGCGGACCCGGCGCGGACGCGGCCGACTGCGCCAAGGCCGTCGAGTCCGGCGACCCGCGGGCCGCGGCGGTGTGGCGGGAGGCGACCGGCGCGCTCGCCGACGGCCTGGTGACCGCCCTCACCCTGCTGGACCCCGAGCTGCTGATCATCGGCGGCGGGCTCGCCGAGGCCGGAGAGACGCTGTTCACCCCGCTGCGCGCGGCGATCGAGGAGCGGATCACCTTCCAGACGCTCCCCCGCATCGTCCCCGCGGCCCTCGGGGACACCGCGGGCTGTCTGGGCGCGGGACTGCTCGCCTGGGATCTCGTCGCCGCGCAGTCCGGCGCACGGTCCCCGCAGCCCGCGCCGTCGCCCACGTCCCCCTCACCCCCCTCGTCCCCCGCGCAGCCCGCGCAGTCCACGGAGGTATCCGGCTGATGGTCCAGCGAACGGTTCTCACAGGCGCCCGGGTGGTGCTGCCGTCCGGGATCGTCACGGACGCGACGCTGACGGTCGAGGGCACCCGCATCGCCGGAACGGCCACGGGCGACAGCACGCCCGCGGGCGACGCCGTGCGCGATCTGTCCGGCTGCTGGATCGTCCCCGGCTTCGTCGACCTGCACCTCCACGGCGGCGGCGGGGCCTCGTTCTCCACGGGCACCGCCGAGGAGGCGCTGACCGTCATCCGGACGCACCGCGCGCACGGCACCACCACGATGCTCGCCTCCACCGTCACCGGCGACCTCGACGACCTCGCCCGGCAGGCGGCGGTGCTCTCCGAGCTGACCGAGGACGGCGAGCTGGCGGGCGTCCACTTCGAGGGCCCGTTCATCTCCCCGCACCGCTGCGGCGCCCACCAGCCGTCGCTGCTGCGCGACCCCGACCCGGCGGACGTGCGCAAGCTGATCGACGCGGCGCACGGCACCGCGCGCATGATGACGCTCGCGCCCGAGCTGCCGGGCGGGCTGGAGTCCGTACGGCTGCTGGCCGACAGCGGCGTCCTGGCGGCGGTCGGCCACACCGACTCGACGTACGAGGCGACCCGGGACGCCGTGGAGGCGGGCGCGACCGTGGCGACCCACCTGTTCAACGCGATGCCGTCGCTGCTGCACCGCGAGCCCGGCCCGGTGGCCGCGCTGCTGGAGGACGAGCGGGTCACCGTCGAGCTGATCAACGACGGGACGCATCTGCACCCCGCCGTGCTCCAGCTGGCCTTCCGGCGCGCGGGCGCGGACCGGGTCGCGTTCATCACCGACGCGATGGGCGCGGCGGGCATGAGCGACGGTCGCTATCCGCTCGGCCCGATGGAAGTCGAGGTCAAGGACGGCGTGGCGCGGATCAGCGACGGGCCCACGGCCGGTTCCATCGCGGGCTCCACCCTCACCCTCGACCACGCCTTCCGGCGGGCCGTCACGGTCGACGGGCTCGGCGTGGACCAGGCGGTCCGGGCCCTGTCCGCGACCCCCGCGCGGGTGCTGGGTCTTGACGACCGGGTGGGGTCGCTGGAAGCGGGCAAGGACGCGGACCTCGTCGTCCTCGACGCCGACTTCCGGTTGCGGGGCGTGATGCGGCGCGGCGCCTGGGTGGTCGACCCCCAGTAGGGAGCCGCTGTAGCAGCCGCTGCCCCCGTACGCCGCGCCCCGCTGACCCCGAATTGGCCGATTTCGCACCATGATTGGGCGTCCCGGTCATCCCAAAGGGGTGGGCCGGGCGCCGCGCCTTTGGCATGATCGCTCACGCGCGGGCGCCGCTGGGCACCCAGCCACACGCTTTCAGCACAGGAATCTCCGTCCGGCGGGGGGACGGGAGAGGAGATGCCGGGTGATCCTGACGGTCACGCTCAACACCGCCCTCGACATCACCTACCGGGTGCCCCGACTGCGCCCCCACACCAGCCACCGCGTGACCGAGGTCACCGAACGGCCCGGCGGCAAGGGCATCAACGTCGCGCGCGTCCTCGCCGCACTCGGCCACCACACCACCGTCACCGGCTTCGCCGGAGGGGTGACCGGCACGGTGGTCCGCGAGCTACTGGCAGAGGGTACGGAGACGGACACGGGCACCGGCGGCGGGCGGATCACCGACGCGCTGGTGCCGATCGCCGGTACCACCCGGCGCACCCTCGGCGTCGTCGACGCCGCGTCGGGCGACACCACCCAGCTCAACGAGGCCGGACCGGCCGTCACCTCCACCGAGTGGGCCGCCTTCATGGACGCCTACGCCGGGCTGCTGCGCGGGGCCTCCGCGGTCGCGCTGTGCGGCAGCCTGCCGCCCGGCGTCCCGGTCGGTACGTACGCCCAGCTCATCCGCGAGGCCCGGGCCGCGGGCGTCCCCACCCTGCTGGACACCGGCGGCGAACCGCTGCGCCGCGGCGTCGCCGCCCGCCCCGACATCGTCAAGCCCAACGCCGAGGAGCTGGCCGGGCTCACCGGCTCCACCGAGCCGCTGCGTGCCGCGCGCGACGCCCGGCGGCGCGGGGC
>NZ_RIBZ01000522.1:0-2454 GCF_003721215.1 Streptomyces botrytidirepellens | reverse complement strand
GTCCGGCGGTGCGAGCGGCTGCCGGGCCGCACCCCCGGGCCGGGCGTCGGGGGCGGGGTCGTGCGGTGCCGGTACGCCCGGGGCGGCCACCGCCACCGCGAGCGGCCAGCCGGGCAGGGAGGCGACCACGGTCCGGTCGTCGAGCGACAGCGCGTACTCCATGCCGCAGTCCCATGTCGCGATGGCGCACGCCACGAGCGACACGTCGTCGGTGACCACCGTCCAGCGGGCGCCCTTGCCGTCCTGCCCCAGCACCAGGCCGTAGCCCGGCTCGTACGGCTCCAGCCCGAGCGCGGCGCACACCTCGGGGTAGTCGTCGCCGAGCACGCTCGGGAACTGTGCGGGCGTCAGCAGCACGGCGGTCAGCACATACAGGGCTTCCTCGCCCGACTCCTCCGTGGCGGACACGGCGGCCTCCTCTTGCTGTTCTTCGTCCGGCGCACCCTAACCAGCCGGTAGGCGCGGCGTCGAGACTCCGGACCGCGGACGCCGTCAGCTCTCGTCCCCGGCGCGCAGCGCGTCCAGGGTGCGCCGCAGCCAGGACAGTTCGGCCTGGCTGGTGGCGCGCGCGATGGTGAGGACGCCCCGCCGGAAGGGATCCTCCACCTCCTCCGCCCGCAGCGGCCGGTCGCCCTCGTAGAAGAAGCTGGAGGGGTGTCGCAGGAAGGCCAGGCGGCGTTCGAGTACGGCCGCCTGCCGTGCCGGGTCGTCCAGATGCCGCAGGAACGACAGCAGGGTGAACCAGCGATTCTCGTCCGTGATGTCGACCTCGGCCGGATCCGCGAGACGGCGGCGCAGCTCGGCGCGCCCGTCGGCGGTCAGGGTCAGGACGTGCCGGGGTGCCGCCCCCGCGCCGGGCCGGGTCTCGCGGGCCAGCAGCCCCGCCCTTTCCAGCCGCTTGATGGCCGGGTAGAGCGTGCTCTCGGCCACCGGTTTGACGTGCCCGGTCAGCGCGGTGATGCGCTTGCGCAGCTCGTATCCGTGCAGCGGCGCGTCATGGAGGAAGCCGAGGATGGCGAGTTCGAGCATGCCCGCATTGTGACGCACTCCGCTGTACCTCGAAGGCGCAATACCTCCGCGACGATGTATTGTCCGAGAGCACTCAGAAGCTTCAGAAGCATCGAGCGACGGGAGGGAAGGCCATGCACGAAGCCCCATTCGGCCCGGAGGGGGCCCGGATCCGCTGGACCGAGGCCGGTGGAGACGGTGAGGGCGGCGCGCCCCGGGTCTACGTGCACGGCCTCGGCGCGGTCTCGGCCGTCTATCACGCGCACATCGCCGCCGATCCGGCCCTAACCGGGCGGCGTTCGCTCTTCGTCGACCTGCCCGGTCACGGCATCAGCGATCGCCCCGCCGACTTCGCGTACACCTTGGAGGACCACGCCGACGCGCTCGCGTCCGCCCTCGATGCGGCCGGGGCGCGGAACGCTGAGATCGTCGGGCACAGCATGGGCGGGGCGGTCGCCATCGTGCTCGCGGTACGCCGCCCCGACCTGGTCTCCCGCCTGGTGCTCACCGAGGCCAACCTCGATCCCGCACCGCCGCGCACCGCGGGCAGCAGCGGGATCAGTGCGTACACGGAGGACGCGTTCGTGAACGGCGGTGGCTTCGCGGAAACCCTGGAGCGGGTGGGGCCGGTGTGGCGGGCCACGATGCGGCTCACGGATCCGACGGCCCTGCACCGCAGCGCATGCGGGCTGGTACGCGGCACGGAGCCGACCATGCGCCGGATGCTGATCGGGCTGGACATCCCGCGCACCTACCTCGTCGGCGGGCACGGCGATGCCCTCACCGGGCGCGATGAACTGGTGGCCGCGGGAGTGGTGGTGACGACCGTTCCCGACTCGGGGCACAACATGATGTTCGACGACCCGTCGGCGTTCGCCGCGGCGATCGCGACGAACGCGACGAACGCGACGAACGCGACGAACGCGACGAACACGGCGCCGGGCGATCGGTGCGGCTCGGCCCTCCGTCAGCCCTGACGGACTGCGAGGGCCAGGAAGCGGGTGTCCTCGTCCGTGTACGAGTCCAGCCGCCAGCCGCAACGGGCCAGCAGCGGCCGCAGGTTGGGCTCGGCCCGCAGATCGTCGGGGGTGAGCGCTCGACCGTGGCGGGCGGCGAGGGCGGCGCGCCCCACCGGGTGGAACAGCGCGAACGACCCGCCGGGGCGCACCACCCGGGCCAGCTCGCACAGCCCGGACCGGGGATCGGTGAGATGCGAGATCAGCCCGGCGGCGAAGACCGCGTCGAGACAGCCGTCGCGCAGCGGCAGCCGGGCGACATCGGCGAGGGCGAGCGTCCCGTCCCGGTCCCGACCGGCTTGTCGGGCCGCCGCCAGCATGGCGGGCGTGAGGTCGAAGCCCAGCACGGTCCCGCGGGCGCCGACCGCGGCGCGCAGCGCGGGCAGGGCGCGGCCGGTGCCGCAGCCCGCGTCGAGCACCGCGTCCCCGG
>NZ_RIBZ01000528.1:0-2445 GCF_003721215.1 Streptomyces botrytidirepellens | reverse complement strand
TGGCACAACTGGACCACCGGAGCCACAGCCAAGCGATCCCTGATCGCCTACGACCACTGAGAACATCGGACTCATTCATCTAGGCGGTAGGCCAGGGCAGCGCGCCTCACGCGTCGAGCCCGGCCGCCGTCAGGCCGCGGCGGGCTCTGGCTCGTGCCAGGTACGCCCGCAGTCCGAGCACCACACCGTCGGCCGTTTCCCGCCCCGGGCTCGATGACCAGCTCGCCGGAGCACTGCGGGCACGGCCGAGCGAGCGCCGCTTTGTGGTCGGTCATGTCGAGCGCGGTCTCGACGCTGCGTCTGCCGAGAATGTCATCCGCCCTGGTAGGAGGCATGCACCCGGACTGGCAGTCGTCGGCTCCGTCGCTCGAGTTAATGGGGATTCCGGAAAACGACCAGGTCTACTCGTCGCCCACTTGATCAAGTCGCCAACTGAGTGGGGAAGCTCGGTGAGCGCCAGGCCGGGTGTGAGCCGGGGCCGCCCGCTCGTTCAGTGTCCGGGCCGAGTGTAGGTTCCGATTTGACTTGTCGGTCGGTGGGAACGTGACCTGGCGTTTTTGGGGTGCTGTCCAGGCATCTTGTCGAGGATTCGTCCGATAAATCTGTCGGACTTCTCAGGCGGTGGTGCGGTGTTGGGTTTCGCGCCGGGCGGCTCGGTGGCCCTCGGCTGTGAAGGTGTAGTAGGTGCGGCGTTTGGCGGGGCAGCGGCTGGGGTGCATTGCTTCGAGCCGCTGGGGCCGGGGGACGGACATCCCGGACTGAGTTCGGGACGATCGGAAATCGCTTGTGGTGATCCGATGGGGCGTCGTACGGTCGCCTTCGATGAACGAGACGCCCGAGGTTTTACCGTTGCCGGACCGGAAACCAGTCGGCGCCGCGGTGGCGGGCAGGTTGATCGCCGCGCAGTTCCCGCAGTGGTCCGACCTTGAGGTTCGGCCGGTCGATGCGCAGGGTTGGGACAACTGCACCTTTCGCCTCGGTGACGAGATGCTGGTGCGGCTACCGACTGCCGAGGAGTACGCGCTGGCGGTGGAGAAGGAGCACCGGTGGCTGCCGGTGCTCGCACCCGCGTTGCCGTTGGAGGTCCCGGTTCCGCTGGCCAGAGGCGTGCCCGATGAGAGCTTTCCGCACAGCTGGTCGGTCTATCGGTGGATCGGTGGCGAGCCTGCGGCCCGTGCCGCCGTCGGGGACAAGACGGCGTTCGCCATCAACCTTGCGGAGTTCCTCATGTCTCTGCAGCGGATCGACCCGACAGGTGGACCGGGCCCGGGACTGCACAATTGGTTCCGAGGCGGACCACTGACGACCTACGACGGGTGGGCCCGGGCAGCCCTGGAGACGTTGGACGGCCTGATCCGGATCGAGGCCGCCGAGGAGATCTGGGAACGGGCGTTGCGAGCCTCATGGGATGGTAAGCCAGCCTGGTTCCACGGTGACATGGCCTCGGGGAACCTTCTGGTGAAGGACGGTGCGCTCGCGGCTGTCATCGACTTCGGCACCTGCGGAGTCGGAGACCCGGCCTGCGATCTGTCGATCGCCTGGACGATGCTGACCGGCAAGAGCCGCGCCGCGTTCCGCGATCGGCTAGCGGTAGACGAGGCGACCTGGGAGCGTGGACAAGGCTGGGCACTCTGGAAGGCCCTGGTCGTCTGCGCCGGAGCGGTTCGCGATGGCGACGGCCTCCCGGCGGATGCGTCGGTCGTTCTTGAGGAGATCCTCGCCGCTCATTAGCGGTTGGTCCGAACGACAAGTTGATTACAAGGCATTTGGGCAACGACATCTCTATTCGGTGTTGTCCAGGCTTCTTGTTGGGGTTTGTTCGGGTGATCTGTCGGATTCTTCAGGCCCTGGTGCGGTGTTGTGTTTCGTACCGAGCGGCGCGGTAGCCCTCGGCCGTGAGGGTGTAGAAGTTGCGGGCGTTTGCCGGGGCCGCGGCCTGGCGTGGCTCTGTTCATCCAGGTGACGTTGTCTTCGAGTCGGCTGGTAAGCCACCCTTGCGGGTTGAAGGGTGTCTTTATTGACGCACGGTGGTTGACCTGAAGCTTTGTGATCGCCCACGTATGGGCATGATCAGTGATCGTGGGTCTGCGACTGCGTTACCTGATCTTCTGCCCCAGCTGGGCTGCCTCCTCGTGCTGCGCCGACAGATCGAGCGGCCGCGGCTTTCATGGGCTGACCGTGCCGTGCTCTCCGCTCTCGCCCGGCACCTGCCATCCGCCTTGCGCCGCCATCGGTTGGTCACCCCGGGCACCCTGCTGACCTGGCGCCGCCGTCTGGTGCGCTGGAAATGGCGACAGGCACCAGCCAGGCCCGGTCGGCCACCGATACCGGAAGAGACAGTCGCGCTCATCCAGCGCCTAGCTGTGTTGTCCGAAGAGGTTGGTGATGCGGCTGGCTGGGGTGTGGCAGCTGATTCCGGTGTGGGGTCGGTGGTAGTTGTACCAG
>NZ_RIBZ01000527.1:0-2434 GCF_003721215.1 Streptomyces botrytidirepellens | reverse complement strand
GGCGTGGCCTCCCGGCCGCTGTGCTCGGCCGCGCCGGACTGCTCGCCGCCTTCGGCCGGTACGCCGCCCGGCGCCGCCTCGCCGCCGCCCGGGTCGGACTCGGTGGCGGGGGCGGGGACCCGTGGGGCCTCGCCGTTCGCCTGGCGGCGGCCGGACGCGGGCGAGGAGGACTGGAGCCCCATCCCTCCGGTGGTGCGGAACAGTTCGTCGGCTCCCGGCAGACTCACTCGGCGTGACACCGGGCGAGCACCTCCCTGGCGAGCTGGCGATAGGCGGCGGCACCGACGGAGTTGGACGCGTACGTGGTGATCGGCTCACCGGCGACCGTGGTCTCCGGGAAGCGGACCGTACGGCCGATGACCGTGTGGTAGACGTGATTGTCGAACGCCTCGACCACGCGGGCGAGGACCTCACGGCTGTGCACGGTGCGCGAGTCGTACATCGTGGCGAGGATGCCGTCGAGCTCCAGGTCGGGGTTGAGCCGCTCCTGGACCTTCTCGATGGTCTCCGTGAGCAACGCCACACCGCGCAGCGCGAAGAACTCGCACTCCAGCGGCACGATCACCTTGTGCGCCGCGGTGAGCGCGTTGACGGTGAGCAGGCCGAGCGAGGGCTGGCAGTCGATGACGATGTAGTCGTAGTCCGCCATCAGCGGCTTGAGCGCCCGCTGGAGCGTGGACTCGCGGGCCACCTCGCTGACGAGCTGCACCTCGGCGGCCGACAAGTCGATATTGCTGGGCAGCAGGTCCATGTTGGGCACGGCCGTCTTCAGCAGCACCTCGTCGGCCGACATGCCCCGCTCCATGAGCAGGTTGTAGACGGTGAGGTCCAGCTCCATGGGGTTGACCCCGAGACCCACCGACAGCGCGCCCTGCGGGTCGAAGTCGACGAGCAGGACCCGGCGTCCGTATTCGGCGAGGGCCGCGCCCAGGTTGATGGTGGACGTGGTCTTGCCGACCCCGCCCTTCTGGTTGCACATCGCGATGATCTTCGCGGGACCGTGGTCGGTCAGCGGCCCCGGGATCGGGAAGTACGGCAGCGGCCGACCGGTCGGGCCGATGCGCTCGCGTCGCTGGCGGGCTGCGTCGGGGGCGAGGGTGGCCGCGTATTCGGGATCGGGCTCGTACTCGGCGTCCGGGTCGTAGAAGTGCCCGTCGGGCAGGTCGTCGTAGTCGGCGAAGCGGGCGGGTTCGTTGCCCCCCTGGTCGCCGGCCATGGCGTTCACGTGATGGCCGTCCATGCTGTGGCTCTGGTGGGCTGTGGTCATGCTCGTCACGCTCTGGTGGGTTGCGAAGGTACGGACAGCGACGGAGCCGACAGCCTCGAGCCCCGAGGGGCCCTGGCCCCGCGCAGCCGGTCCTGGTTGACCACCCCCGGGAGAAAATGTCGACTCATTCACAAGTCGTCCTACCTCCTTGGTGACCAGGAAATTTCTCGATAGGTCAGCGTGACACCATGCCGACGGTTGGCGACTCTATGGCGTGTCGGCGGTCCTCAGCAACACAATCCACCGGACACGGCACGATGTGTCGGCAATCGAACACCCCGATGTCAAGGGCGTATGAAGGGCGCTGCGGAGATTTCACCACCCCCCAAAGCGTCTGGATAGTTACATTCAGGGCGAGTTGACCGAAGCCCTGGTCGGGCCTGATCCGGGGCGTTCCGGACACACCCGCGGCCGGGTCCTGTCGTGCGACAAGACCCGGCCGGATGCTCGGTGTTGACCTGATGTTGACGGCTCGCGTTGACCTGCCGTCGCCGTGAGTTGACCGGCTGCGCGACCTCAGCCGATGAGCGAGGTCAGTTCGACGGAGGGCAGTCCGTGGGCCTCGGCGACGGGCCCGTAGACGACCTGGCCCTCATGGGTGTTGAGCCCCTTGGCCAGCGCGGCGTCCCGGCGCAGCGCCTCGCGCCAGCCGCGGTTGGCCAGCTCGACGATGTACGGGAGCGTCGCGTTGGTGAGCGCGTGGGTGGAGGTGTTGGGCACCGCGCCGGGCATGTTGGCGACGCAGTAGAAGACCGAGTTGTGGACCGTGAAGGTCGGCTCGGCGTGGGTGGTGGGACGGGAGTCCTCGAAGCAGCCGCCCTGGTCGATGGCGATGTCGACAAGGACACTTCCCGGCTTCATGCGGGACACCAGCTCGTTGGTGACCAGCTTGGGCGCCTTGGCGCCGGGGATGAGCACCGCGCCGATGACGAGGTCGGCCTCGAGGACCGCCTTCTCCAGCTCGTAGGCGTTGGAGGCGATGGTCTGCACCTTGTTGCCGAAGATGCGGTCGGCCTCGCGCAGCTTGTTGATGTCCTTGTCGAGCAGGGTCACGTGGAAGCCCATGCCGATGGCGATCTGCGCGGCGTTCCAGCCGGAGACGCCGCCGCCGATGACGACCGCGCGGGCCGCGGCCACGCCGGGCACGCCGCCGGGCAGCGCGCCGCG
>NZ_RIBZ01000521.1:0-2425 GCF_003721215.1 Streptomyces botrytidirepellens | reverse complement strand
GGGTGGAGCGGGCCTGGCCCGACCGTCCCGCCGGGGCGCATCCGCCCGTGGTGATCGCCGGGCTCGCGGCCGGGTGGGACGCGGTCGGCGGCGAGTTGCGGCACGCGGCGGAGGCGGCGCACGCGGCGCACGGGCTGGCGGACCGGGACTGGTACGACGTGCGCAGCCTGGATGTCGACCTGTTGCTGTGGCGACTGCGGGAGCACGGGGACCTGGCCGCGTTCGTCGACCGGGTGATCGGCCCGCTGCTCGCCCACGACCGCGACGCGCGTCCGCCGCTGGTGCCGACGCTGGAGGTGTATCTGCGGCACGCGGGCCGCAAGGCGGAGACGGCCCGCGCGCTGCACCTCAACCGCCAGACGCTGTACGACCGGCTGGCCCGGATCGCCCGGCTGCTCGGCACCGACCTGGAGGACCCCCAGACGGTGCTCGCCCTGGGGGTGGCCCTCCAGGCCCGCCGCCATGTGCGGTGAGGGGCCCTTCTAGAACGGGGTCAGGGTGAGGGTGAACGCGGTCGGGGCGGTGTCCTGGATGTACGACGCGAAGTCGGCCACGTCGTCGAAGGCGAAGCCGTACGCCTTGCCGTCGGCCGTCGCCGCGTGCATCGCCTTGGCGTAGTGGTGGGTGATCTGCTCGCCGTAGAACGCGGCCGGGTCGGTCGTCGGCTGGGCGGCGGTGTCGTGCAGCGTGGTGCGGTTGAAGCCCGCGCCGAGAATGGCCGCGACCGGCCCCGTCGTACCGTCGTTGGGCGCGGCCAGGGCGCCGTCGCAGAACAGCACGTCCTTGGTGGACGGCTTGTCGAAGGCGACCGTGGCGGGGCCGGTGAAGGAGAGCCTGCCGCCGCTGACGCGGCCGGTGAAGGTGCCCGCGTTGGTGGTGACCTCGAGGTCCTTCGACGCGTAGGCGTCCCAGACCCGGTCGATGTAGGACGCGAAGTAGTCCTGCGGGAACAGCCCCGCGCCCAGGCCGTGGCCGGGCGCGACGACCCGCAGGTCGTCCCCGATGACCAGCGGCTCGAACGCCTCGACCGCGCGGAGGTCGGAGAAGACCTTGGCGCGGGCGCCGTCCTTGAGGGTGCCGGTCGTCTGGTCCTTGGCGCCGGTGAGTCGGATGGCGAGCGGGACGCTGAACATGTCGACCATGGTGGTGTTGCAGAACATGCCGGAGGCGTTGAAGGTGAACTCCGCGCAGTCGTGCATGACCTGGTAGTTCGGGTCGCCGGACACCCAGCCCGCCGGGTACTGGAGCGCGGCCTTGCCCGCCCCGTCCGTCACCACCTTGAACTTGAGCTTGGCGCCCAGCGCGACATAGATCCGGCCGGACATCCGGGGCAGCGTCAGCTTCGTGTCGCCGCTTGCCGAGAGCGGGATGGCGTAGTCGGCGAAGCCGTCGGCGCCGTTGTCGGAGAGCGCGACGGGGGCGAGGGTGCCGTCGGGGGTGACGCGGACCTGCTGGTTGTCGGCGTTGCCGACGATGTAGAGCCATATCGACGCGTTGCCGAACTGGCCGGTCTTGTTGGCGACCGTGAGGGGAAGCGTTTCGGCACTCGTCGTTTCGGCACGCGTCGTTTCGGCACGCGTCAGGGCCTGCGCCCCGCCGGTGAGCGTGGGCCCGGTGCCCGCGGCAGCGGCGGAGGCAGCGATTCCGCTCAGCAGCATTCTGCGTGTGATCATGACAATGCACTCCTCGGCGTAGTGGGGGTTGCCGGGACATGACAGGAAAAGCGACACGAGGAAAGACGCGCGCCGTCAGAGAGCGCTCTCTCGGTCCACCGCGCAGCACCCTGCCGATCGGCGACCGGGGGCGTCAACCCCCTGCACGCAGAAAGGTCTGCACCAATTCGTCGTAGACGCTGAGGACATGGGCCACCGTGTCGTCCTCCGTCGGCCACTCCACGGTCCGCGCCCGCCCCGCCGCGGTCAGCTCCGCGCGCCGCGCGGGGTCGCCCAGCAGCCGGATCACGGCGTCGGCCAGGGCGTCGGGGTCGCCGTACGGGACGAGTTCGGCGGCGTCCCCCACCAGTTCGGGCACCCCGCCCACCGCCGTGGCGACCAGCGGCACCCCCGCGTGCAGCGCCTCCTGGGCCAGCAGCGAACGCGCCTCCCAGCGGCTGGACAGCACGCAGACATCGGCGACGGCCAGCAACTCCGGTACGTCGTCCCGGCGGCCGAGCAGCCGCACCGGGAGGCCCTCGGCGTCGATCCGGCGCTGCAACACGCCCCGGTCCGGCCCCTCCCCCGCGATCGCCAGCAGCGGCGGCGGGTCCAGGGTGCGCCAGCGGCGCGCCGCGTCCAGCAGCGGGCCGTGGCCCGTGGCGGCGTCCAGACGGCCGACCGCGAGCAGCAGGGCCCGCTCCACCGCGCCCAGTTCCGCGCGCGCCTTCTGGCGGGCACCGTCGCCCGTCTCGGGCGCGGGGCGCGGCGCG
>NZ_RIBZ01000516.1:0-2398 GCF_003721215.1 Streptomyces botrytidirepellens | reverse complement strand
CGAGGCCAGCGCGGCCGCCGCGGGCAGCCCGGCGGCCGCCCCGGCAACCCCCGCCGTGCCGAGCGCGCAGGCCAGCACCCCGGGCACCAGCAGACGCCCCGACCCGGCGCGGTCGCTGAACGACCCGGCCGCCCAGCGGCCCACGATCACCGCCGCGGACAGCACGAACAGCGCGGTCGGCGCTGCCGCGCCCCCCTCCAGGGCGAGCGGAAGGAAGGAGGTCATCCCTCCCAGAGCACACGCGGAGACGATGAGCATCGTCCACGGTCCGGCCAGTGGGCGCAGACCCCCCTCGGGACGGCTCGTACCACCCTCCCCGGGGCGCTCCCGCCCTGACGACGCCTCCGCGTCCCCCTCCTCGCTGTCCTCCGCCCGCCGGCCCGACATCAGCCCGGCCAGGGGAGCCGCCAGCACGCTCGCGGCTCCGGTGACGACGAAGACCGCGGTGAAACCGAACTGCTGGGCACACCACACCCCCGCCGGCAGACACACCACCTGCGGCAGCCCCACCGCGATGCCGTACCGGCCCACCGCCCGGCCACGCTGGCCGGGCGGCACCAGCTCGGCCACCAGGGCGCTGCCCGCCACCGCGACCATGCCGAAGCCCACGCCCCGCACCGCCGATACGGCAAGCACCCATTCCAGACCGGAGGAGACCGGATACGCGAACGTGGGCAGGCCCAGCAGCAGGGCCCCGGCGGCCAGGATCCGGCGCAGCCCGTACCGGCGCAGCAACCGGCTCATCACCAGCTGAATGCCCACCGTGGTGGCCATGGTCACCCCGGTGGCCGCACCCACCCCGCCATGCCCGGAGCCACCCTCGGCCGACCACAGGGACACCACCGACAGCAGCGGCGCGTAATTGGAGAACGTCCCCAGCGTGGCGACGATGAGCAGGACGAAGTCCCGCCCGTCCAGTCCGGTGGGGGAGCGCCGGTCCGCCGGATCGGCCCGGCGCGGAAAGGTGAAGAGGGCCATGGCTCAAGTTGTAGGCCGCCGCACCCATCGGGTCCAACGAACATCTTCGATCCAAACCATCACCGATTACGATGAGTGAATGGAGCTGAAGCACCTCACGACGTTCCTCGCCGTCGCCCGCCACATGAGCTTCACCCGCGCAGCCCAGGACCTGGACTACGTCCAGTCGAGCGTCACCGCCCACATCAAAGCCCTCGAGCAGGACCTCGGCGCCGCCCTCTTCGAACGCCTGGGACGGCGCATCACCCTCACCCACGCCGGGCGCGAGCTGCTACCCCATGCCCGGCAACTCGCCCACCAGGCGGAACAGGCCCGCCAAGCCGTCCAAGGGGCCGGCGGCGACCCCCGCACCATCCGCGGCACCCTGCGCATCGCCGCCCCCGAAAGCCTGTGCGCCCACCTCCTGCCACCAGTCCTCCGCGCCCTGATGGACCACTTCCCCCACCTCCGCGTGGTCTTCGGCCCCGCGGGCAGAAACACCCTGCTGACCTCCCTGAACGAAGGGACCCTCGACGCCGGGTTCTTGCTCGAAGAACGCATCACCGCCCCCATGGCCACCACCGAACTCCTCGCCCAGGAACCCCTGCGGCTGATCGCCCACCCCGGCCACCCGCTCCTCCACCGCCGCCACGTCGACACCGCCGACCTCGCCGACGAAACCCTGCTCCTCATCGAGCCCGGCTGCGCCCAGCGCGACGTCATGGAACGCGAGTTGGGCCGCGCGGCCATCCACCCCACCACCATGGAATTCGTCAGCGTGGAAGCACTCAAGCGCTGCGCCGCGGCGGGCCTGGGCATCGCCCTGCTCCCCGCGGCCGCCGTCACCGACGAACTCGCCCGCGGCGAGGTGGCCACCCTGCCCTGGACCAGCAAACCCGTCCTCGGCATCCACTACCTGCGCCACAAGGACCGACTGCCCAGCACCGTCCTCACCACCCTGGCCGACCTCGCCCGCCACCACTGGACCGGGTGACCGGCGGCGGGTCGGTTTCACCTCGTACAGCGGCTCAGCAGACCTTGTGAGGCCGGCGTCCGGCGCCGCCTCCGCCGCCCCGGCGGAACGGGTGTCGAGCCCGTCGGGCAGGTCCTCGAACCAGGTGCCGCCCACCCGGCGGAGCACGTCCAGGGGCCGTGCCGTGCGCGCCTCCGGCTCGGCCGCGCCGAGGCCCTCCGCGCGCGCCAGGGCGGCGGCCTCCTGGAACTCGGTGAGCGCGTACATGGTCCGGTCCAGCGGCCCGGACAGCCGGTAGGCGAGCATCGCGCAGGCCACGACCGCACCCGCGCTCGCCCCGCCGCCGAGCGCTGCCGGCCCGCCCGCGCAGAGAATCGCGGAGCACATCCCCGCGGCACAGCAGAAGGGCCGGGCCCGTCGGGGACGGGCCCGGCCCCCTTCCGCGGGGAGGCGGTCAGACGCGGTCGG
>NZ_RIBZ01000519.1:0-2385 GCF_003721215.1 Streptomyces botrytidirepellens | reverse complement strand
CACCGCCCACGCGGCATCGGAGATCTCAGGCACATCCCTCATGACCATCCAACGAGCCGATGATCGGCGAGACACTGCCTAGGGGCCGTCTCCAGTCGTGATCACACGTGTCTGCCTGGCGGGCAAGACAGTGGCGGGGCTTCTGGATCAAGCTCCGGACTTTTCAATCGAGCCCAGACGCACAGGCGGCATACTTTGGTCGGCCGTGGTGAGACCGAAGACGGATTTCCTGGCGCCGGGCGCCTTCCTAGCGTGGCCGTGTGACGACGACCGATACCAAGAACGCCAAGAAGGCGCCGCTGCGGCGCGGGGCCCAGGATGAGGAGCGGGCGCTGGCGCCCGATCTCGCGCGCGGGATGATGCTCTTGCTCATCGTCCTGTCCAACACCGCCTTCCACCTCTGGGCGGCTCGGCACGGCCCTTCGGGGTGGCAGCCGGTCGATGGTACGTGGGCCGACCGCGCGGTCCAGTTCACTATGATCACCGTCTTGGATCTACGGGTCTATCCGCTCTTCGCGTTCCTCTTCGGCTACGGGATGATGCAGCTCTACCTGCGCCAGATTGAGGCCGGGGCCTCGGGGCGCGCTGCGGTGGGGATCCTGCGCAGGCGTAGCCTGTGGCTGATCGTCATCGGGTTGTCGCACGCCACCCTGCTGATGGCAGGCGACATCGTCGGCTACTACGGGCTGCTGAGCCTCGTCCTTGGCTGGCTCTTCGTCAGGCGCAGTGAGCGTGCACTGAAGTGGTGGATCGGGATCGCGGCCGCGCAGTTGGTGTTCTTCACGGCACAGCCAGTAATAACAGCCTTGCTCCGGGGCGGGTTGGGATCCCTGGGGGACTCGGGAGCGGAGGCGGGCTTCGAGGCGTACGCGTCGGGCGAGGAGAACGGGCTCGTGGCGCTCGGTACCCGGCTGATGACCGGTCTGTTCGTCACCTTCGCCGGTGCCCCGCTCGCGCTCATCGGCGGCGGCTACCTGGTTTTCCTGCTCGGTTTCTGGGCGGCACGCCGTCGCGTCTTGGAGGAGCCTGGGCGCCATCTGCGGCTGCTGCGCCGCACCGCGGTCAGCGGCATTGCGGTCGGCTGGCTCGGCGGACTGCCCGCCGCACTCGCCCACGTCGGCGCGCTCGAGGTGCCGGACGACGCGCAGAGCGAGGAGGGGGCGCTCACCATCCTGCGGGATTTCACCGGGAACGCCGCCGGGATCGGCTATGTCGCCGCCGTCGCGCTGTTCGCGCACTGGTGGACCCAATGGTCCAGCCAACAGGGCCGGTGGGGCGCAACGGCCGTCGTCGCGGTGTCCGCGGTCGGCAAGCGATCGCTGTCCTGCTACCTCGCGCACTCGTTGATCTTCTCCCCGCTGTTGGCAGCCTGGGGCCTCGGCCTCGGCGAGCACCTGACCAGCGCCACCATGGCGGTCTTCGCGGTCGGCGTCTGGCTGGTCACGGTGGCCGGGGCGTACGCCCTGGAGCGCGCCGGGCGACGCGGCCCGGCCGAGACAGTCCTGCGTCGGCTGGTGTACCGGCCGCCAGCCGTCGGGACCTCCCAGGCCCGATCGGCCATCAGGCCCCGGACCACGGCGGCGAACCCGGTCGGCTCGCGCCCGTCGCCGCGCGCGGCCGCGGCGCGGGAGCGCTGCTTCGCCTTCCGCGTCCCCCCAACGGTGCCTTCAGAGAGGGGGCGGCCAAGCAGGCCAGCGAGGTGAGCCAGGGTTTCCCCGGTGACGATCAGCAGCTGGCTGTGGGCGTGAGCGTCGGTGAGGGCGTACGACACCACACGCTGCCACTCGCGCAGGCATGCCGTACTCGCGGCCTACCTGTACCGCCCGGTGGAGGCAGTTCGAGGTCAGCGGCAGTGCTGCTCGACCGCCGCCAGCAGCTCCTGGGGCACGGTCTCGGCTGTCCAGCTCGGCGCCAGGGCGGCTCTCGTCGCGCCTGTCGCCGGCCACGGGTCCGGTCGCTGTTCAGCCGAGGCACCGTCGCGGCGGGTGTGGGGCGGCACCGTCGTGCCCAACGAGCCTCCGCTGCGGGGAGTCACGCGCCAGCGCACGTTGATCACTGGGGCCACCCGTAAGCCGGTATAGAGCGGGCCGGAGGCGGAATGAGCGCTATGCACAGAGCCTTGACCATCGGCCTGCTGAGCTGGGCCCCGTGCGAACGACCCGGCTCCTCCTTCGGTCGGCAAGCGCGGTGCCGGACCTCTCTACCGCGTCGGCGACCTCAAGCGCTGGGCCCGTAACCGAATCCGCGCCGCCGTCGATACTGCCGACCTGACCTGTCAAATGGCTCGAAATGGGCGGGCAGTTAGGCAGTGTCTCGCCGATCATCGGCTCGTTGGATGGTCATGAGGGATGTGCCTGAGATCTCCGATGCCGCGTGGGCGGTGAT
>NZ_RIBZ01000517.1:0-2376 GCF_003721215.1 Streptomyces botrytidirepellens | reverse complement strand
TTCGACGACGGGCAGTCGGCGCATGGCCCGCTCCCGCATCAGCTGCACCGCTCGGTCGGTGTCATCGTCGGGGGAGACGGCGACCACGTCTTCACTGCAGACCTCCTGAACGGGCTTGGCGCCGGGGTCCCCGCCCTCGGCAAGTACCCGTACCACCAGGTCCCGGTCCGTGATCAGGCCGCGGAGCTGATCCCCTTCGGTGATCAGGATGTCGCCGATGTTCTCCTCCCGCATGCGGCGGGCGACATCGGCCACGGGGGTCTGCGGCTGAACCGTGACAGGAGGACTGGTCATGATCTCTCGAATACGCTGCGACATGGGAACGCTCCTCAGTGCCTGAAGGATCCCCCCTTGGGCTGTGCAGCAGCCTTCGCGGTTCCGAGTACCCGGCGAACTGCTCGTGCCTCGTTCTGCGGAAGGGTTTCTGTTCCCGGAGGTGTGCATCAAGGACGGTGATCAAGAACCGATCAGGTCCATCGCTGTAAGCTTTCGGGCAGGCGATCCGTAAGATCGATGGCCTTTTCCCTGGTCGATGCGGTAAGCGGTCGCTCAGGGTGATGGAGTTGCCGATCGATGACATGGATGCCTCGCCATACACCGTTGGCCAGGTGGCGGCGATGCTGGGCACGGATCTTCCGGGAGTGCCAGTCGCCTCGATCCGAGTCGAGGTACATCGTTCGCACGTCATCTACACCCAGCGCATTCCGGTCGTGGACAGCTGCTCGGATCCGGACCTGGCACGATGTCCGTGGCGGCCGGCGACGCCTTCTCGCATTACACCCTTGCCCGGTACCGGAAGATCCGGGGCGATCGGCAGGCCGCCGACGCGCTCTACCGCGCCGTCGCCGAACGGCACGCCGGGTGCGCCTACGGACTCGGCGTACTGCTCCGCGAGGATGGTGATCCGGAGGCCGCCGATTGGTTCCGCCGCGGCTGGGAGCGAGGACGCAACCTCGACTGCAAGATCGAGCTCGGCAAGCTGCTCGCGGCAGAGGGGCGGCTCGATGAGGCGGCGAAGTTTCTGATGAGCGACATCGATCTGGGCGACATCGCGGTCTTTCGCTGGCACAGCTCTTCGAGTCGATCCGCGAGGACCTCGACCGCGTCGCGGCGGGGCTCGATGCCGCCGAGGCCGCCGGGGATGGGGATGCCGCCGCCGAGGCGCTGCCCCGCTCTTCGACCTGGAACAGCACTTCCGCGACTACCCGGGCTTGACGACCGAGGCCGCCGGTTACTACAGCAGGGCTTCCGCGCTCAGCGCCTCCGCCCGCGCGGACCACGCCGCGTTCCTGACGGAGACCGGCGGCGAGGCGTCCTGGCCCGAGGCCCGCGGCCTGCTGCTCCAAGCCCACGAGGAGGGCTACGAAGGCGCCGCGTACGCACTCGGTGTTCTGCACGAGCAGCGCGGCGACCTCGGCGACGCCGAGCTCTGGTACGGCCTTGCGGCCGCCCACGGGCTTCAGCCGGCCCAGTGGAACCTCGGGCTCCTGTGCAAGCGGCAGCGGCGGTACGAGGAGGCCGAAAGCTGGTTCCGGGAGGTCGGTGAGGACGACGAGGACGTCGTCGAGCAGCTCGCTCGGATCGCCGCGATCCGGGCGGGCGGCGCCATCGCCCCCGGCAAGGACTTGCGCCGACTGCCGAGGCTGCGGGAGCGAGCCGAGGCCGGCGACGTACACGCCTCGTACGCGTACGGGAGGATCCTCGGCGACTGGGGCGGCGCGGACGACCGCCACCTGGTCCGCTGGATCAAACCCGGCGCGCTGGCCGGGGACCCACAGGCGGCGTACGACCTCGCGGAGCTGTACGGCGCGCTGCGCAGGCCCACGCTGCGCGACCAGTGGTACCGGACAGCCGCCGAGGCGGGCCACCACGAGGCGTGCCATCAGATGGGGTGGCTCTCCGAGTACCACCGGGACTATCAGGAAGCCGAGCGCTGGTATGTGCGTGCGGCCGGTGACGGGTCCCCGCTGAACGCCATGCTCGCGGGCAAACTGAAGGCCCAGCGCGGCGCGTGCGCCGAGGCGGAACCGTTCCTCCGTATGGCCTGGGAACAAGGCGGCGACTCCGCGTATAGGACGGAGGCAGCCGGGTACCACGGACTCGTCCTGCACCGGCTGGGCCGCCTCGCGGAAGCCATCGAGCCGCTGCGGACCGCCGCCTCACGCTGGGACGACGACGTGAGCGCCCGCTACAGCCGGGACGACCTGGACGTGCTGTCCCGGATGGCCGATCCGGAGAAGGAGTTGGCGAAGGTGGAGGCGGCGCTGACGGCGTGACGCCGCCGGCTGGAGGCCTGGGGCACGCCCGAGTGGGACGCCCTCCGCACGAGACCGTGTGACCATCCAACCTGCTCAGTTGCCAACTATCCCGCTCAGT
>NZ_RIBZ01000515.1:0-2358 GCF_003721215.1 Streptomyces botrytidirepellens | reverse complement strand
GCAACGACGACCTGCCGGGCTGGGGCACGCTCACCCACGCCGGGGCGACTGCGTCCCCCGCCGCGCCGACGGCGCCCGCCGGGCTCACCGCCACCGGCGCCCGCCACGCCATCGCCCTGGCGTGGCTGCCGTCCGCGTGGGCGACCGGCTACACGGTCCGGCGCGCCACCGGCCCCGAAGGGCCGTACGAGCGAATCGCCTCCGGGGTCGCCACCCCGGCGTACACGGACCGGACCGTGCGGGCGGGGCGGACCTACTCCTACACGGTCGACGCCACCAACTCCCGTGGCACGAGCGGCAGTTCCGGCTGGGTGGCGGCGACGGCCGGGCTGCCCGGGCCCTGGTCGGCCCGGGACGTGGGCACACCGCGCATTCCGGGCTCCGCCACCTTCGACGGCGAGCGCTTCGTCCTGGAGGCGGGCGGCACCGCGGACAGCTGCCGTCTGGTGCATCTGCCGCTGCACGGCGACGGCACGGTCACCGCGCGGATCGTGTGGCCGCTCAGCTCGCAGTACTCCACGATCGGCGTCACGGTCCGCGGCTCCCTCGACGCGGATGCCCCGTACGCCGCGATGCTGGTCCAGGGGCTGCCGCTGCACACCTGGAGCGGTGTGTGGACCGTACGCCGCTCGGCCGGGGCTCCCGTCTCGGCCACCGGCAGCACGCCCGTGCCCCCGTCCCAGCGTCAGGCCATCACCACCGCCGCGGCGTTCCCGATCTCCGACCTCGGCACCCTGCCCGCGTCGGCCACGCCCCTGGAGGCCCCCTGCGTCGAAGGCGCGGGCGACGGCTACCGGCTGCGGGCCCCGTACTGGGTGCGGGTGACCCGCCGGGGCAGCCGCTGCACCGGTGCCATCTCCCCGGACGGCGAGCGGTGGACCGAGGTGGGCTCGACCGAAGTCCGGCTCGGACACACCGCGTACGCGGGCCTCGCCCTGTCCTCCTGCCTGGGCGTCGACGAGACGTACGCCGAGACCGGCACCGGCGCCTTCGACAACGTCACCGTGACCTCCCCGGCCGGGCCGCTGTGGACCGTGCCCTGCCCCGCGCGCACCGCCACCGGCCTGCGGGCGCGGGCCGCGGCCGACGCCGTCGAGCTGGCCTGGACCGATCCGGACCCCGCGGCCCGGTACACGGTGCTGCGGGCCGTACGCGCCCGGGGCCCGTACGAGACCGTCGCCACCGGCGTCGGCCCGGTCGGCTTCGGCACCCGCATCCGGTACGCGGACGCCACCGGAACGCCCGGGGTGACGTACCACTACGCGGTGGCGAAGACGAACCGCGGCGGGCGCGGACCGCTCTCACCGCCCGCGAGCGCGCGCATGCCGACCCCTTCGGTGCCCCAACTCACCTCTGCCGACACGGCGTCCGCGAACCGCGGTGTCCCGTTCCACCATCTCCTGCGCGCCACACACGAACCGGTACGGTTCACCGCGACCGGCCTGCCCGCCGGTCTGCGCGTCGACGAACACACCGGGCTGATCTCCGGACGGCCCTCGTCACGCGGCACGTTCACGGTCACCACCGGCGCGGGCAACGCGTCCGGCACTGCAACCGGCACCCTCACTCTCGACGTCGGCACGCCGCCGCCCGCGCCCTGGTCGTACGGCGACCTCGGCGATCCGGTCCTCGACGAGCGCGCCTTCGGCACGTACGGCGTGGTGGCCGTCCGCACCCCCGGGAGCACCGCGTACGACGCGGGGACGTTCACCGTGCGCGGCGCCGGGACCGATCTCACCGTCAACGGACAGGGGATGACCGGACACTTCGTGCACCGGTCCATCAGCGGCGACTGCGAGTTCACCGCCCGGCTCGTCTCCCGGACCGGTGCCACGGCCGCCGACCGGGTCGGGCTGCTGATGGCCAAGTCCCTGTCGCCGTTCGACCAGGCGGCCGGGGCGATCGTCACCGGCGGGACCACCGTGCAGCTCATGCTGCGCCCGGTGGTGGCGGGCCCGTCCGCCTTCACCGGGGGCGGCGACCTCGCCGGAGACGGCCGCCTCACCCTGCCCTGTCTGCTGCGGCTGAAGCGCACCGGGACCGCCTTCGCCGCGGCCGCGTCCACCGACGACGGCGCCACCTGGGTTCCCCTCGCCGAGGGCACCGTCCCCGGCTTCGGGGACGCCCCGTACCACCTGGGCCTCGTGGTCTGCTCCCGTGACCCGCTGGCCCGCACCACCACGCGGTTCGACCGCGTACACATCACCCCCGCACAGAGCGGAGAGACCCCACGATGAGCCGCGAACACACCCCCACTCCCCCGCCCGCACACCGGCCGACCCGCCGCACCCTGCTGCGGTCCGCGGGCGGCCTCACCGCCGCCCTCGCCGTCGGCGCCGGAACGGCCGCCGCCACCGG
>NZ_RIBZ01000518.1:0-2349 GCF_003721215.1 Streptomyces botrytidirepellens | reverse complement strand
CGGCGCTCGCCCGGCGCGGCGGCGCGGTCGTGCTGGCCGGGTGGGGCCCGCCGGAGCGGTGCGCCACCTCGTCGGTGCTGCGGGTGGGCGCCCGGCTCGCCGACCCGATGTGCGCCCCGGCGCGCTGGCGGCCGTGCGGCCGGGACGACCTGGAGACGCTCGCCGAGCGGGCCGGGCTGCGGCCGGACGGATCGGGGCGGGTGGCCTGCCCGTTCGGGTACGCCGACCTCGACAGCGCGGTGCGCGGACTGCTGTCGACGGGGCTGTTCGACGCGGCGGAGCGGGCGACCGATCCGACGCAGGTGCGCAAGGAGATGGCGGAGGCGCTGCATCCGTATCAGCGGGCTGACGGGACGGTGTGGATGCCGAACGTTCTGCGGTACCTGATCGCACGGGCGTGAACGTGCGGGTGCGCGGGCCCCTGCCGTCCGTGGCAGGGCCCGCGCACCCGGTGGTCCTTCGGCCGAGTCAGCCCATGAACTTCTTGAACTCGTCGGGGAGTTCGAAGTCCTGACCCTGGCCGCCCTGGCCGCCGCCGGGCATGCCGAACGCGCCGCCCTGCTGGCCCGCCTGCTCACGGCGCGCCGCAGCGGCCTGCTCGTCGGCCTTCCGCTTCATCGGGTTGCCGCTGCGCTGCTTGCCCTTGACCTTCTTCTGCTGCTTGCCCTTGCGCTTGGCGCTGCCGCCGCCACCCGGCATGCCCGGCATCCCGGGCATCCCCGGCATGCCGCCGCCCTGGGCCATCTTCGACATCATCTTGCGCGCGTCGAAGAACCGCTCCACCAGGTTCTTGACCGCACTCACCTCGACGCCGGAACCACGGGCGATACGGGCGCGGCGGGAGCCGTTGATGATGTTCGGGTCCTGGCGCTCGCCCGGCGTCATCGACTTGATGATCGCGGCCGTGCGGTCCACGTCCTTCTCGTCCAGATTGTTGATCTGGTCCTTCATCTGGCCCATGCCCGGCAGCATGCCGAGCAGCTTGGAGATGGAGCCCATCTTGCGGACCTGCTCCATCTGCGCCAGGAAGTCGTCGAGCGTGAACTCCTTGGGGCCCTTCGCCAGCTTGGCCGCCATCTTCTCGGCCTCTTGCTGGCTGAAGGTCTGCTCGGCCTTCTCGATGAGGCTGAGCATGTCGCCCATGCCGAGGATGCGGGACGCCATGCGGTCCGGGTGGAACGCGTCGAAGTCGTCCAGCTTCTCGCCGTTGGAGGCGAACATGATCTGACGGCCGGTGACATGCGCGATGGACAGCGCGGCACCGCCGCGCGCGTCGCCGTCGAGCTTGGAGAGCACCACACCGTCGAAGCCGACGCCGTCGCGGAAGGCCTCCGCGGTGTTCACCGCGTCCTGACCGATCATCGCGTCGACGACGAACAGGACCTCGTCCGGGCTGACCGCGTCACGGATGTCCGCGGCCTGACGCATCAGCTCCTCGTCGATGCCGAGGCGGCCGGCGGTGTCGACGATCACGACGTCGTGCTGCTTGGTGCGGGCGAAGTCGACCGAGTCCTTGGCCACCTTCACCGGGTCGCCGACGCCGTTGCCCGGCTCCGGCGCGAACACCGCGACACCCGCGCGCTCGGCGACCACCGAGAGCTGGTTGACCGCGTTGGGGCGCTGGAGGTCACACGCGACGAGCAGCGGGGCGTGGCCCTGCCCCTTCAGCCAGCGGCCGAGCTTTCCGGCGAGCGTCGTCTTACCGGCGCCCTGGAGACCCGCGAGCATGATGACCGTCGGGGGCTGCTTGGCGAAGCGGAGGCGGCGGGCGTCGCCGCCGAGGATGCCGATCAGCTCCTCGTTGACGATCTTGATGACCTGCTGGGCCGGGTTCAGCGCCTGGGAGACCTCGGCGCCGAGGCTGCGCTCCTTGACCTGCTTGATGAACGACCGTACGACGGGCAGCGCCACGTCGGCCTCGAGCAGGGCGATCCGGATCTCGCGCGCCGTGGCGTCGATGTCCGCCTCGGACAGGCGGCCCTTGCCCCGGAGGTTCTTGAAAGTCGCTGCGAGGCGATCGGAGAGGGTATCGAACACGGTGGTCGCGAATCCTTCGGTCGGATGTCGGGTCGGCGGTCGGCCTCCAAGGGTATCCGCACGTTGAGGTAACGGTCTGCCCCCGGGCGTGCGCCGCCCGGATATCCCCACCCCGCCCCTTCCCGAACCGGGGCTCCGCCCCGTCCCCCGAGCGGGGGCTCCCGCCCCCACACCCCCGCCGGGGCTCCGCCCCCGGACCCCGCTCCTCAAACGCCGGAGAGGCTGGGTGTGGGGCATCTCCGCCCCGGGCCGCTCCGGGAACGCCCGACGGGCTGGGATGGGGCATCTCCGCCCCGGGCCGCTCCGGGAACG
>NZ_RIBZ01000511.1:0-2332 GCF_003721215.1 Streptomyces botrytidirepellens | reverse complement strand
GGGCGGGCGCGCCCGCCGCCACCGGCTCCCGCGGTGCCACCGCCCTCGCCCCGCAGACCGAGCCGCTCGGGCTGCTCGCCGCGGGCGGCTGGCTGCGGCTGCGCACCCCGTACGGCTCGATCGCGGTGCGTACGTCCGGGCTGTCCGGGCTGTCCGTGACCCCCGCCTAGGGCGGTCTCGGCGCCGGCCCTGGGCGGCCTCAGCCCTCCGTGTTGACCATGGAGGCGGCCGCGTAGGTGAGGTAGTTCCACAGCTGGCGCTCCAGGTCGGGCGCCAGCTCCAGCTCGTCGACCGCGTCCCGCATGTGCTTCAGCCAGGCGTCATGGGCCGCACGGTTCACGGTGAACGGCGCGTGGCGCATGCGCAGCCGCGGATGGCCGCGGTTGTCGCTGTAGGTGCGGGGCCCGCCCCAGTACTGCATGAGGAAGAGCACCAGCCGCTCCTCCGCCGGGCCCAGATCGTCCTCGGGGTACATCGGCCGGAGCAGCGGGTCCTCCGCGACCCCCTGGTAGAAGCGTCGGACCAGGCGCCGGAAGGTCTGCTCGCCGCCGACCAGCTCGTAGAAGGTCTGCTCCTGAAGTGTGCCGCGCGGAATGTCTTTCACGCCTCCATGCTCTCAGACCACCCGGCCTAGGTAAGGGGGCGTAGGCCCCGCCCGGCCAAGGGGCCCGCCCGGCGGACGGAGGTAGCGGGGCGGAGGCGCGCGCAGGACAGTGGAGGCATGGGCGGCGCGGGCGTGACGGAGACGGGCGGCGGGCGCGGACGGACGGGCGACCGGCCCGATCGTCACGCCGAGGCGGCCGCCGTGGCACGGGCCGGGCTCGTCCGGGAGATGACGGCGGGCGGCGGGCTCACCGATCCGCGGTGGCGGGCGGCGTTCGAGGAGGTGCCGCGCCATCTGTTCGTGCCGTATTACTACGAGGCGGGCGGGGCGGACGACGAGGGCGGGGCGGCGCTCACCACCCGGCTGTGGCGGGACGACCGGAACCCGCTGCGCCGGGCCCGCTGGCTGGCCGGGGCGTACGCCGACGCGCCCCTGGCGACGCGGGTACGCGACGGCGAGCTGATCTCCTCCAGCAGCCAGCCGTCCCTGATGGCCCGGATGCTCGATGCGCTGCGGGTGCGGGACGGGGACCGGGTGCTGGAGATCGGCGCGGGCACCGGCTACAACGCGGCGCTGCTCGCCCATCGGCTCGGCGACGCCCGGGTGACGACCGTCGACCTCGACCCGGAGATCACCGAGGCCGCCCGCCGACATCTCGCCGCGGCCGGATTCCGCCCGGCCGTCATCACCGGTGACGGGGCGCGCGGCTGTCCCGCGCGTGCCCCCTACGACCGGATCATCGCGACGTGTGCCCTGCCGTCCGTGCCGTCCGCGTGGCTCGGACAGTGCCGGCCCGGGGCACTGGTGCTGATGCCGCTGGCCACCGGGCTGATCGTGCTGCGGGTCCGCGACGCCCAGCATGCGGAGGGCCGGTTTCTGGCCACTCCCGCGTACTTCGTCCCGCTGCGCGGCAGCGGACCGCCGCGCGGTGTCCCCACGCACGGGCTGCCGTCGTGGCCGCTGCTGGACGACTCGTTCCGCTTTCTGCTGAACCTGGCCGCGGACCGGCTGGAGCCGGTCGAGGCGCTGGCGCTGTGGGAGCACGAGGGGCGCCCGGGGCGCGAACGCTACGGGGTCACGGTGCGGGGCGAGCGCCAGTGGGCCTGGCTGGACGACGCGGAGGGCGCGTACGCCTGGCCGCTGGGCGCGGAACTCACCTGATGCGGCCCGGCCCCGCGGCCGGACTGGGGCCGGGGCCGGGACTGGGGCCGGGGCGAAACGCGCCCCGGCCCATGAGCCGAACCAGGAGCCTCAGCCGCGGCGGACGGTGATCGTCGTCCAGGCGCCGACGTGCACCCGGTCGCCGTCCTGGAGCGGTACCGGCACATACGGCTGGATCGGCTCCTCGCCGCCGTTGATCGTCGTGCCGTTCGTCGAGTCCTGGTCGACGACCGCCCAGCCGCCGTCCGGCTGCTGGACGAGGACCGCGTGCTGGTGCGAGACGCCCGGGTCCTCGGGGGCGCGCCCGAGGTCGATGTCCGGGGCCTCGCCCGTGCTGTGGCGGCGGCGGCCGATGGTGATCTGCTGGCCGTTGAGCGGCAGTTGCTGCTCGGGGGAGTACGCCGGGAGGTTCAGCCCGGCGGCCTCCGGGCCGCTGCGGTGCATCATCGCCGTGAAGTAGTCACGGTCCGGCGCGACGACCGCCGTCCAGTTCCCGGGCCCGGCCGGGGGCGGCGGCGTGTGCCCGCCGCCCTGTCCGTACGGGCCGGGCGGCGGGGGCGCGCCGGG
>NZ_RIBZ01000512.1:0-2324 GCF_003721215.1 Streptomyces botrytidirepellens | reverse complement strand
CTCCGCCCCCGATCCCCCCTACCGGCCCCACCCTCCGTACCCGAGGCTGCTTCCTGATGCCCGCACCCGCCGCCCCCGTCGCCGAGGTCGTGTCAGTCTGATGTCCACTCACACCACCACGCCCACACGTCGGTCCACGCCGCTACCGTCGTACCAGCGTGGCGGAACACCGACCACGGACTCCGGCAGGGTTGGCACGGTTGAAGGGGCGAGCACGCGATGAGTCTCGGCGGCGACGGCGGCTACGGCGGTGACTACGACTACGACGGCCACGACGACGGCCGCACCCGCGGCACGGCCTCCGGCGGCCACCTGACGCGCACCCGCCTGCCCGAAGGCGACGAGGACCCGTACGGCCCGCCCCGCCGCGGCCCCGGCCGGGCCGTCAAGCCGAGCCGCAACCTGATCACGGTCATCGGGGTCGTCGTCCTGCTCCTCGCCGCCATCGCGTTCGTCAACCGCGGCGGCCAGAGCGACGGCGGCTCGTCCGACGCCGACTCCGGCGGCACCAACGCCGACGCCCAGCCCACCGCCCCCACCGGCACCCGCCCGGTCACCGGCAAGAACGGCACGACGGGCATCGCGTCGGGCTTCCCGAAGTCCCAGCAGGGGGCGCAGAGCGCGGCGGCGAACTACGCGGTGGCGCTGAGCTCCGCGGATATGTTCAACCGCGAGCGCCGCCACGAGCTCCTGCCCCAGATCTTCACCAGCACGGCAGCGGCCCCGCTCCAGACCAGACTCGACAAGGCGTACTCCGCGGATTCCCTGGAGAAGATCGGCCTGGACGCGAACGGCAAGGCCCCCGAGGGCATGACCTACATCTCGCGTGCCGCCCCCATGGGAACCAAGATCGCAAAGTTCACGAACACTACGGCGACGGTGGCGGTGTGGTGCACGGGGGTGTTCGGTACGGCGGGTGAGGGATCGAAGACCCCGGTCACCAACGACTGGTTCACCATGACGCTCAAGCTGAAGTGGACTGACGGCGACTGGAAGGCCGAGAGCTTCTCTCAGAAGAACGGTCCCGCCCCCGTCAACAGCGACAACACCGCCTCCACGGCCGATGAGATCGCCAAGGCAGTCGAGCAGTACGGAGGGTTCACGTATGCCCGCTAGCCCGCGCCGCCGCGCTCTCGCGCTCACGGGCATCCTGGCGGCCGTTCAGAGCACCGCCGTGCTCCTGGCGACCCGTGCCGCCGCTGCCCCTTCGCCGACGCCGAGCCCGTCGGGCAGCGACAAGGACTGCAGCTTCCTCCACGGCACGATGAAGGAAAACTGCGAAAAGGGCGGCGGCGGGGGCAGCTCAGGTCCCCCTTCCGACCCGTCAAACCCCCTCGACCCCGCCGCCTCCCTGGCCCGCGGCTGCGCCGACGCCGCCGCCTGGCTCGTCGGCAAGCTCTCGAAGCTCGTGAAGGAGACGGCGAACGTCGACTTCACGAACGAGGCCTTCCTCCGCCAGTACGCCGTCGTCTTCGCCGCCTCAACCGTCCTCACCCTCATCCTCTGGCTCCTCGCCGTCGCCAAGCGCGCCATCCGCGGCGTCCCGCTCGGTGAGGCGCTCTCCGAGGCCATCGGCTTCCTGTGGCTGACGGTCCTGGCCTCCGCCTTCACCCCGCTCATCCTCTATACGGTCGTCACCGCCACCGACGCCGTCACGGAGGCCATCGCCTCCGGCACCGGCGCCGACAACGACGCCTTCTTCGGCTCCTTCGCCCAGGCCCTCAAGCGGGACGAGGACATCGGCGGCGGCCCCATCATGCTCATCGTCGTGTCGCTCGTGACGATCCTCGCGGCCGGTGTGCTCTGCCTGGAGCTGGTCATCCGCGCGGCCCTGCTCTACGTCGGCGCCCTGCTCGGCACGGCCGTCTATGCGGGTCTCGTCGACAAGAACATGTGGGGGCACGTCCGCCGCTGGGCCGGGATCATGATCGCGGTGATTCTCGTCAAACCGGTCATCGTGATCGTCCTCGCCCTGGCCGGCGCGCTCTCCACCTCCGGTAACGAGCCCGACGCCTTCTCGGCCGTCGTCTCCGGCCTCTCCATCATCATCCTGGCCATCTTCGCCAGCGCGATGATCTACCGCTTCGTGCCCGGCTTCGGCGACGAGATCGTCAAGGCCCGCAGCGCCAGCGCCGACCCGGCGTCCCGTCAGGCCGCCGCGGTCATCAGCTCGCCCGCGGCCCTGGTGAAGCAGGGCATCAACACCCACAGCGCCCGCGGCGGGGGCGACGGCGGCGGAGGCGGCGGAGGCCGCCCGGCCCAGGCCAAGCCCGCCAACCCCGTGTCCGGCGGCGTCGCCGCGCACAGCTCCCGCACCAGCGGGG
>NZ_RIBZ01000514.1:0-2314 GCF_003721215.1 Streptomyces botrytidirepellens | reverse complement strand
GCGGTCGCCGAGCCGGGCGCGGTCGCCGAGCCGGGGGCGGCGGGCGCGGCGGGCTCGGCGGGCGAGCCGCTGTCCGGGTTCAGCCTGGACCTCGGCGCGTTCCGGGTGGACGCGGTGCTGGTCGACGGTGTCCGCGCGGCCCGCTACACCCATCGGGCCGGCAAGCTGCGCATCCGCCCGGCGCGCCCGCTGCCCGCCGGGGCGCCGTTCACGGTCGAGGTGCGGTACGTCGGGGTGCCGCGGCCGGTGAAGACCCGGCACTGGGGCGACCTGGGCTGGGAGCAGCTGGAGGACGGGGCGCTGGTGGCGGGCCAGCCGATCGGCGCGCCGTCCTGGTTCCCGTGCAACGACCACCCGGCCGACAAGGCGTCGTACCGGATCGCGGTGACCGCGCCGTCGCCGTACACGGTGCTCGCCGCGGGCACGCTGGAGTCGTGTACGGTCAGCGCCTCCACCACGACGTGGGTGTACGACCACCCGGCGCCGATGTCCACGTATCTCGCCACGGTCCAGATCGGCCTGTACGACCTGGTCGAGTTGACCGACGCGGCGGTGAGCACGGTGCCGCAGCGGGCGGCCGTACCGCCGCGGCTGCGTGACCGCTTCGACCACGACTTCGCCCGCCAGCCCCGGATGATGGCCGCCTTCGAGGACCTCTTCGGCCCGTATCCGTTCGACGAGTACGCGGTGGTGGTGACGGACGACGAGCTGGAGGTGCCGGTCGAGGCGCAGACGCTCTCCGTCTTCGGCGCCAACCACGTCGACGGACAGCGCGGCTGTGAGCGGCTGGTGGCCCATGAGCTGGCCCACCAGTGGTTCGGCAACAGCCTGAGCCTCGCCGACTGGCGCCACATCTGGCTGAACGAGGGCTTCGCCAAGTACGCCGAGTGGCTGTGGTCGGAGGTCTCCGGCGGTGCCCCGGCCGCCGTCCACGCCGCCCGCTTCAGGGCCGCGCTGGCGGATCAGCCGCAGGATCTGCTGGTCGCGGACCCGGGCATGCCCCGGATGTTCGACGACCGGGTCTACCAGCGGGGCGCCCTGACGCTGCACGCGCTGCGTACGGTCCTCGGGGACGACGCCTTCTTCGCGGTGCTGCGGGAGTGGACGGCCACCCACCGCCACGCCACCGTCACCACCGAGGAGTTCACCGCGCTGGCGCAGCGCCACACGGCACAGCCCCTGGACGCGCTGTTCACCGCCTGGCTCCACACCCCCCGGCTGCCGGAACTCCCCGGCGGCATCGGCCCGGTGTGAGCCGCCGGTTCCGCATCCGGACTCCGTACGTTTCAACTCGCGGCTCCCGCAGGCCACTTCATTCCCACCGGACGGCCTGATACTGGTCTCAACGCCGGACCCTTGGAGGAGCCATGCCCGCACCTCTGTTCAGCCGCCGTCACGGGATGCGCGCCGCGGCCGCCGCGGCCCTCGCGCTCCCGCTCGCCACCCAGCCGGAGGCCCGCGCCGATACCGCCGGGGGCGGCTCGGCCGTCCCCGTGGACGGCTCACAGCTGCACGCCATGACCTTCAACCTGCGCTACGCCAGCGACACCGCGCCCAACTCCTGGCCGCAGCGGCGCCCCGTCATGCGGGAGCTGCTGCGCCGGGCCGCACCTCATCTGCTGGGCACGCAGGAGGGGCTGTACGGCCAGCTGCGCGACATCGCCGCCGATCTCGGTTCGCACTACGACTGGCTCGGCACGGGGCGGGCGGGGGGCAGCCGCGACGAGTTCATGGCCGTCTTCTACGACGCCAGACGGCTGGAGCCGCTGGAGTACGACCACTTCTGGCTGTCCGACACCCCGTATGTGATCGGCTCCAACACCTGGGGCGGCGCCGTGGTGCGCATGGTCACCTGGGTGCGCTTCCAGGACCGGGCCACCGACCGGCAGTTCTACGCCCTCAACACCCATCTCGACCACATCAGCCAGTACGCCCGGGAGCGCGCCGCCGGGCTGATCAACGTTCGGCTCGCCGGGCTGAACCCGGCCCTCCCCCGCATCGTCACCGGGGACTTCAACGTGGCCGCCCACGGCAACCCGGTCTACGACACCCTGCTGAAGGGCGGCTCGCTGGCCGACGCGTGGGACGCCGCCGACCGGCGCAGCAAGCTGTACGCGACCTTCCACGGCTACAAGCC
The DNA here is from genome assembly GCF_003721215.1 of Streptomyces botrytidirepellens. NCBI lineage: Bacteria > Bacillati > Actinomycetota > Actinomycetes > Kitasatosporales > Streptomycetaceae > Streptomyces > Streptomyces botrytidirepellens. The sequence continues at coordinate 177 of NZ_RIBZ01000514.1, read as the reverse complement.
GCTGGTCCCCGACGGTGACCGCATCGACTGGATCCTCACCTCGCCGGGCGTACGGACCCGCTACGCCGCGATCGACACCTACTCGCGGGACGGCCAGTTCCCCAGCGACCATCTGCCGGTGCACGCCGTGCTGGAGCTCTAGGGGTGTCCTGGGCGAGCCCGCCGCCGGACGGGCGG
>NZ_RIBZ01000513.1:0-2304 GCF_003721215.1 Streptomyces botrytidirepellens | reverse complement strand
TGGGGGGCGCGGCGGGGGCCGGGGGCGGCTGCGGTGCGGGCTGCTGCTGGACGGGCTGCTCCGGCGCCGGGTGCTCGACCGGCCCGGGCAGGGGCTCGGCCACCGGCTGCGGCTCGGGCATCTGCGCGTCGGCGTACGCGGCCATGCCGGGGTCCAGCGCCCCGCCCTCGTACAGCCCGTGGTCCGGCTGCTGCGGGTACGGCTGCTGCATCGCGGCCTGCATCTGCTGCTCGTACTGCTGCTGCTCGTACTGCGCCTGCTGGTCGTACGGGGTCTGCTGGTCGTACGGGGTCTGCGGGTCGTACGGGGTCTGCGGGTCGTACTGGGCCTGCTGCTCGCTCCAAGCGCCCTGCGCGCCCGGCATCAGCAGCAGGTCGTCCTCCTCGCCGCCGGTTTCGGGGCCGTCGAGGAAGGTGTATCCGGTGCCGGGCGGAACACCGGGCTGCGGCTGTTCGGTGTAACCGGCGTCGGCAGGCGGGGCGTGGACATCCGCCGGGTGCGGTTGTCCGAGTCGTCCGCCTGCGTTCTCCGGCAGTCCCTCGCCCGGGACCTGGCCGGTGTCGGTCATGCGTACCCCTCGCCCATCGCTAGTGCTCCTTCCAACCGCCTACCGCCGGGAGCAAGCCCCGTGAGCAAGAACGAGCGTGCGCCGTGCGCGGCACGTGGCACGCCCGAGGCTTGCCCACCGCGACCCGGTAAGAAAGGGGCACATTCCGGCCTTTGGCCGATAAAGCGCCGAACACCGGGCAGCGGCACAGGCAGTACAACGATCCGCCAGCCTACCCCGCGCGACGCTTCCAGAAGGTCACCGGGGCGAAGCTCGGGGCGAACGTCACAGGGACAAAATCACTGGTGCGGGCGGTGTCCGCAGAGGAGGAAGGTGACCGCGCGTTCGCGTTCGGCCCACACCCGGGTGTCCAACTCGACGGATTGCAGCAGCAGGCACTCGACCCCGTAGCCGCCGTCCTCCAGGGCGGCGCCGATGGCCTCCGCCTCGTCGCGGGTGGTGGCGTGGGTGACGATGCGCTCGGGGCGGCGCGCGGCGCACGCGGCGACGACGGGTGCGCCCCCGCCGCCGACGCGGACGACGTCCGGCTCGGGCAGGTCTTCGAGGACGTCGGGCGCGGTGCCGTGGACGACCTGGAGCTGGACGCCGAAACGGCGGGCGAGGGTTTCGGCGCGTTCGCAGGCCTCCCGGTCGCGGTCGACGGCGATGACGGCGGCGCCGAACCCGGCGGTTTCGACGGCCGCGGCGCCGCTGCCCGCGCCGATGTCCCAGACCAGGTCGCCGACGCGGGGGCCGAGGCGGGCGAGTTGGAAGGCGCGCAGCTGCTGCGACTCGTGCTCGCCGAGCACGGTCGCGTACGCGGGGGCGGGCAGCGCCCAGCCGCGTACGGAGCCGGGGTAGCCGGGGTCGCGCCCGGCGATCCAGCTGCCGCTCTGGAGGGAGCCGCGGGCGGCGCCGGTGGGGGTGCCGGTGCGGGCGGCGGCGACGCCGGAGCCGCCGATGACGATGACGACGTTGGGGTCGCGCCAGGTGTGGTCGGCGGCCTTGTCGGAGGTCAGCACGGTGACCTGCTCGCGTTCGGTGCCCAGGGCCTCGCAGATGACGAAGGTGCGGTGCACCGGGCCGAGGAGCAGGGCGAGTTCGGCGGGGCCCGCGCCCGGTGAGGTGAGGACGGCGACCTTGGTGTGGGCGCGGCAGACGTTGACGGCGCGCCGCAGGTCGCGGCTGTGGGCGACGACGACCTGGGCGTCGTCCCAGGGCATCCCGGCCCGGGCGAAGGCGGCGGCGACGGAGGAGACGGCGGGCACGACCTCGACCTCCAGGCCGTGCTCGGGGGCGCGCAGGGCGCGTACGACGCCGAAGAAGCCGGGGTCGCCGTCGGCCAGGACCACGGCCGAGCCGCGGTGCTGGGCGATGCGGCGGGCGGCGAGGTCCACGCTGCCGAGCCGGATGCGTTCGGCGCCGGGCGGGACTTCGGGCAGCGCCAGGTGGTGGGCGGCACCGGCCACGAGGGTGGCCGCACCGAGGGCGGATCGGGCCACGTCCGTGAGCGGGGAGCCGTCCCAACCGATCACCGTGACGCGGTCGGCCATCGTCGTCTGTCTCCCCTATGTGTCGCAGGTCGGTCGCGGGTGGTGCGCGCGGCCCGCGGTGCGTGGTGCGCGCGGGCGGTGTCGCGGGTGGCGTACCACGGGTGGCGTGCCGCGGCGGCCGTGGCGGGTACGCCGCGGTGCGCGTGCCGCGGACGCGCGTATCGCGGCGGTGGGCGGGCCGGCCCGCAGGTGCTCAGCCCGGAG
>NZ_RIBZ01000509.1:0-2270 GCF_003721215.1 Streptomyces botrytidirepellens | reverse complement strand
CGGCGCCGGGTCCGGCGCGAGCAGCGCGGCGACGCCGAGCGCGGCCTCCGCCTGCGCGGCCGAGGCGTGCACGCCGATACCGGCGGCGACCACGCGCAGGCCGCGGGCCAGGCTCTCGGCGCTCGGACGTTCGTCCGGGTTCTTGCGAAGACAGCGCTCTATGACCGTCCACAGCGGCTCGGGCACGGTCGTGGGGCGGCGCGGCTCCTCGCTGAGGTGCCGGTGCAGCACCTCCAGCGCGGTGTTGCCCGCGAACGGCGGACGGCCGGTGACCAGTTCGTACAGCATGATGCCCGCGCCGTAGATGTCCACCGCGGACGTCTGCGGACGGCCCTCGGCGGACTCCGGCGCCACGTAGGCGGGGGTGCCGACGAACTCCTGGGTCCGCGTCAGGCCGGGCGAGTCGGCGAGCCGCGCGATGCCGAAGTCGGTCAGCATCGGGTGCATCTCCTCGCCCTCGCCGGTGCCCGCGAGGAGCACGTTGGCGGGCTTGAGGTCGCGGTGCACGATGCCGTCGGCGTGGCTGGCGGCGAGCGCGTCGGCGATCTGCGCGGTGAGGAGGGACGCGGCGACGGGGGTGAACGGGCCGTTGGCGCGCAGGTAGTTGTGGAGATCCGGACCGTCGATCAGGTCCATGACGAGGGCGAGCAGATCGCCCTCGACGACGAGATCGCGGGTGCGGACGATGTTGGGGTGGGTGAGGCGGAGCAGTACGGAACGCTCGCGGAGAAAGCGCATGACGATGTCCGCGTCGTTCGCCAGCTCCTCCTTGAGGACCTTGATCGCGACCGTCTCGCCGGGCTGCCCGGCCACGGCCGCCTCGGCGCCCGCCGTCTCCCGCTGGCTGGCCCGCCAGACGGTGCCCGTGGCTCCGCGTCCGAGCGGCTCCTCGAGCAGGTACTTGCTGCCTACCGGCCGCACGTCATGCGCTCCCTGGTCGTGGTCATATCACTTGCATCGCTTGCTGCATCGCTTGTACTGCCTGCCGTACTCGTCCGCCCACTGTAATGGGGACGCACAAGGCGCCGTACCGATCACCGCTGATCACCGCCGATCACCGCCCGCGCGCGGCGCGGCGGCCCGGGCGGGGCCCGTGGCGGGGTCTCTGCCATGGAACCCGGGGGAAAGACGCGTGATCCGGGGAGTCGGTTGCCCACTCCCGTCCTCTTAACACAGGCGATCGGCCCTCACTCACGCAGCGGATCCGGTCGCAATCAGCCAGTTTCGGCCGACTAGCCGACCAATCAAGATCATGTCGCGCCGGGCGGCGGGCGAAGTGTCAGCGGCAGGTGCGAGGATGCACGCAGCACGGAAGCGCCGAGCGGCGGGGGGCTCACGCTCCGTGACCCGTACGACCCGTACGGACCTGTACGTGCCGAAGCGCCTGGGGGCGAGACGGTGGGGTTGGCACCCCCGCCCGGTCCCCCGGACAGAAGGGACCGTTGACGGCGATGCAGATTCGGCTGACCGTCCTCGGGCCGCGCAGCGCCCACCCGGGCCGCCCCGGCCATCCTGCGCCCGCGCCGCCGCCGCACGCCCTCGCGGGCGCGGTGGACGTGCTCGTGACCGCTCCCGTCGGCACCGCCCTCGCCTCCGTGACGAGCGGCCTCGCCGCCGCCGTCGCCGCGGCCGGGCACGACGCCGGGGGCGGCACCGGCGCGGTGGTGGTGTACGCGGGCTCGGAGCGGCTCGACCCACAGCGCTGCGCGCTCGGCGAACCACCGCTCGTCGACGGCGCGGTGCTCTCCCTCCACGCCCCCGCCGATCCCGACCACTACCCCGGCTACCCGGGCTACCCCGGCCTGCCCGAGGCGGCGGTGTCCGACGCCACGGTCCACCTGGACGTGATCGCCGGGCCCGACGCGGGCGGCGTCCACCTGCTGCACGGCGGCCAGGTCCGCATCGGCCGCTCCGCCGACGCCGACGTCCCCCTGGACGACCCCGACGTCTCCCGGCTCCACTGCGCCGTGACGGTCGCCGAGGACGGCCGGGTGACCATCGCCGACCTCGGCTCGACGAACGGCACCGCCGCCGACGGTGCCCCGGTCGGCCGCGACCCCGTACCGCTCGCGCCGGGCGCGCTGCTCCGGATCGGCGAATCCGCGCTGCGGCTGCGCGCCCCCGGTGCGGCCCCGTCCTCCCCCGCCCGCCTCCCCGCCCACCCGGACGGCGAGGGCCACCTGAGGGTCACCCCCCGCGCGGACGGCGTGGCCCACGCCACGGGCCCCTGGACCGGCGCCCCGCCCACCCGCCACCCCGGCCGCGGCTGG
>NZ_RIBZ01000510.1:0-2267 GCF_003721215.1 Streptomyces botrytidirepellens | reverse complement strand
TGCGGGCCACCGGCTGGCTGGCCGCGCTGCGCGACCGCCTGGCCCGGCCCGGGGAGGACGGGGGCGGGCCGCCCGTCGCCCAGCCCGCGGCCCTCGCCGCCACCCTGCGCGACTACCAGCTGCGCGGTCTGGACTGGCTGGTCCGGATGACGTCGCTCGGTCTCGGCGGCTGTCTGGCCGACGACATGGGGCTCGGCAAGACCATCACCCTGATCGCGCTGCATCTGCACCGGCAGGACGTTCCCGAGGCCGCCGGACCCACCCTGGTGGTCTGCCCCACCTCGCTGATGGGCAACTGGCGGCGCGAGATCGAGCGGTTCGCGCCGGGCACGCCCGTGCGCCGCTACCACGGCACGGCGCGCAGCCTGGACGACCTCGCGGACGGGGAGTTCGTCCTGACCACGTACGGCACGATGCGGCTCGACGCGCAACGGCTGGCCGAGGCGGGCCCCTGGGGCATGGTCGTCGCCGACGAGGCGCAGCACGTCAAGAACCCGTTCTCGGCGACCGCCAAGCGCCTGCGCACCATCGGGGCCAAGGCGCGCGTCGCGCTCTCCGGCACCCCCATCGAGAACAACCTCTCCGAACTGTGGGCGATCCTCGACTGGACCACGCCCGGGATGCTGGGCACCCATGACGCGTTCCGCAGGCGCTACGCCCAGGCGGTGGAGAGCGGCAGCGACCCGGCCGCCGCGGAGCGGCTGTCGAAGCTGGTCCGCCCCTTCCTGCTGCGGCGCCGCAAGTCCGACCCGGGCATCGCGCCCGAGCTTCCCCCCAAGACCGAGACGGACCGGGCCGTCGCGCTCACCAAGGAGCAGGCCGGGCTGTACGAGGCGGTGGTGCGGGAGATCCTCGCGGAGATCGCGGGCGCCGACGGGCTCGCGCGGCGCGGACTCATCGTCAAGCTGCTGACCGGGCTGAAGCAGATCTGCAACCATCCGGCGCAGTACCTGAAGGAGGACCGGCCCGTGGTCCCCGGCCGGTCCGGGAAGCTGGAGCTGCTCGACGAACTGCTGGACACCATCCTCGTGGAGGGTGCGAACGTTCTCGTCTTCACCCAGTACGTGCAGATGGCCCGGATCCTCGAGGCCCACCTGACCGCGCGCGGAGTACCGCTCCAACTGCTCCACGGCGGTACGCCGGTGGCGCGCCGCGAGGAGATGGTGCGGCGCTTCCAGGACGGCGAGGCACCGGTGTTCCTGCTGTCGCTGAAGGCGGCGGGCACCGGGCTGAACCTCACCCGTGCGGGCCACGTCGTGCACTACGACCGCTGGTGGAACCCGGCCGTCGAGGCGCAGGCCACCGACCGCGCGTACCGCATCGGCCAGACCCAGCCGGTGCAGGTCCACCGCCTCATCACGGAGGGCACCGTGGAGGACCGGATCGCCGCGATGCTGGAACGCAAACGGGAGCTGGCCGACGCGGTGCTGGGCTCCGGCGAGGCCGCGCTGACCGAACTGACCGACACCGAACTCGCGGAGCTGGTGGAGCTGAGGGGGACCGAGCGATGAGCCGTACCGGGAACACCGACGGACACGGATACGCCGAGGAGAACGCGTCCACCGAGGACACGCCCGACGGCCGGCCCGAGCGCACCCTCGCCGCCCTGCCGCCCGCCCACGGCCGCGGCTTCGCCCGCACCTGGTGGGGCCGGGCCTGGCTGAAGGCCCTGGAGGACACCGCGCTGGACAACGGGCAGCTCCAGCGCGGCCGCAAGCACGCGCGCGAGGGCGCGGTCGGCGCGGTGTGCGTACGGCCGGGGCGGATCACCGCGGTGGTACGGGACCGGGACCGCACCCCGTACCGCTCCGACGTGCTGCTCCAGGAGCTGGACGACGACGAGTGGGACCGCCTGCTGGGGGTGGTCGCGGAGCGCTCGGGGCACATCGCCGCGCTGCTCGACCGCGACATGCCGCCACAGCTCGTCGAGGACGCGGCCGCCGTGGGCGTCGACCTGCTGCCGGGGATAGGCGACCTGGAGCCGGAGTGCGCGTGCGAGGCGTGGGACCACTGTCCGCACACCGCCGCGCTGTGCTACCAGGTCGCCCGGCTGCTGGACGAGGACCCGTATCTGCTGCTGCTCATGCGCGGGCGCGGGGAGCGCGAGCTGCTGGACGAGCTTCAGGTGCGCAGCGTGGCGCACGCCGCCCGACACGCCGCACCGGCCGGGGACGACGCTTCCGCCGCGGCCCCGGAGGGCGTTCCGGCCCGGGAGGCGTTCGCCGCGTCCGGTCCGGCCGCGCTGCCCGCTCCCCCACCGGCCGTCG
>NZ_RIBZ01000508.1:0-2266 GCF_003721215.1 Streptomyces botrytidirepellens | reverse complement strand
GGCCGCCGCGGCGCCGGGGTCGCCGAGCAGGCGGGCCAGGCTCGCCATCGCGGAGGTGTGCGCGCCGGAGTCCCGGGCGGCGAGGGCCACGACCAGGGTGACCGGATCGTTGGTCTCGTGGCCGAACGCGACGGGCTCGGCCAGGCGCACCCAGGACATGCCGGTCGCGCGGACGGCGGGAGAGGGCCGGGCGTGGGCGAACGCCACACCGGGGGCGACGACGATGTACGGCCCGTTCTCCTCGACGCCCGCGATCATCTCGGCGGTGTACTCGGCGGTGGTGAAGCCCGCGTCCACCATGAGTCCGCCGGCGACCGCGATCGCCTCACGCCAGTCCGCCGCCCTCGCGTCGAGCCGCACGCACCCGACCGGTAGCAGATCTATCAGTTCGTCCATGGCGCGAAATCTTCGCATCCTCGCCCTGCGCCCCAGGTGGCGAGGGGTCCTGGGGTTGCGTTCGCCCTCCGAGGCGGGAGCCCGCCCAGCCCAGCAGGAAGCCCACCGGGATGGTGATCAGGCCCGGGTTGCGCAGCGGGAACCAGTGGAAGTCGCGGTCGGGGAAGACCGCGAGGGCGCCGCCCGAGACGGCCGGGGAGAAGACGATCGTGAGGAAGGTGAGGCCGAGGCCGCCGTACATCGCCCAGCGCATTCCGGTCACCGTGAAACCGCGCCACATCGTCCCGTACAGCAGGACCGGCAGCAGCGCGGAGGCGGCGGCCGTGAAGGTGAAGGAGATCAGGATCTGGCGGTTCCAGTGCTGGGTCACCATGGCGACGCTGACGGCCACCACGCCGACGCACACGATCGCCGCGCGGGCCGCGGCGAGTTCGCGGGCCGGGGTGAGTCGTTCCGGGAGCACGACCTTGGCCAGCACATCGTGGGCGAGGGAGGCCGCGGCGGCGAGGGTGAGCCCCGCGACGGCCGCGAGCGTGGTGACGACGACCGCGCAGGCGACGAGGGTGAACAGCAGGCTGCGGTGGGCCGCCTCGGCCTCCGGGTCGAGCGCACGGGTGAGCAGCAGCAGGGAGTTGGTGCCGGTGGGGTCGGCCGCGCGCAGCGCCGGGAGGCCGACGATGGCCGTGGCGCCCGCGCCGACGATCACGATCAGCCCGCCCAGCGCGGCGACCGCGCCGACGGCCCAGGTCGTGGCGGCGCGGGCGGCCCGCGCGCCGCGGATCGGGTGGAGCCGCATGGTGATGTGCGGCAGACAGGCCGCGCCCACGGCCAGGGTGAGCTGGATGCTGATGACCTCCAGCTTGCCGGTGGCCGAATCGCCGAATTGGCGGCCGGACTCCCAGAAGGCGTCCCCGTAACCGCTCTTGTCGGCCGCCGCGCCGAAGAGGTCGGCCGGGTTCCAGTCGAAGCGCTTGATGACCAGCACGGCGAGCAGGATGAACGCGCCGAGCAGGATGACGGTCTTGAGGATCTGGATGAAGCCGGTGCCCTTCATCCCGCCGAGGGCGGCATAGCAGACCATGAGGGAGCCGATGAAGATGGTGCAGCCGGTGACCGACGCGGTGCCGGGGATGCCGATCAGCAGGGACATCATGTCGCCCGCACCGTTGAGCTGGACGGTGAGCAGCGGCATGGTGACCACCAGCACCAGGACGGCGGTGCCGATCCGGGCCGGGCGCTCGCTCAGCCGCTCGGACAGCACGTCGCCCAGGGTGTAGCGGCCGCGTCCGCACAGGGGTCCCGCCATCACCAGCATGAACACCAGGATCGAGACCACGGTGGACATGGTGATGAGGACACCGTCGAATCCGGCGATGGCGATGGTGCCGGTGGTGCTGAGGACGGTGGCGGCCGAGATGTAGTCGCCCGCGATGGCCAGGCCGTTCTGCATCGGGCCGAGCGCACCGGTGCCGATGTAGAACTCGGAGGGGTCGTCGCTGTCGGTGGCCGCGAGGATGCAGAGCAGGAACGATACGGCGACGAAGCAGGCGAACAGCACGAACGCCAGGGTTCTCGGCTCGAAGTCGCTCATCGGGCTCTCTCCGAGGCGTCATCGGCGGGGGCGCGCCGCTCGGCTCTGACGAGGACGGTGACCAGCACCGCCGCGTCGGCGCCCACCAACAGGGCACCCACCGTGAATCCGCCGCCCGCTCCGAGGTCGATCCCTCCGCCGGCGGTGCAGTTGACCACCACGGCGGCCAGGTGGCAGGCCAGCGCGGCGCACGCGGCCCGCGCCGTCCACGGCCACGGCCGCCGCCACGGCGACGAGCGCCGCGCCCGGCGCTCCCCGCGGTGGTCCGGAGGGGAGTCG
>NZ_RIBZ01000506.1:0-2261 GCF_003721215.1 Streptomyces botrytidirepellens | reverse complement strand
GTTCGCTGCCACTCCCGCCGAGCCCGCGGGCGCCGCCGCCCCCGCCGAGCCCGTGTCCGCGCACCCCGCGCCACGCCTGCTGGTGCTCAGCGCCCGCTCGTCCGCCGCGCTGCGCCGGATGGCGGGCCGCTACGCCGAACACCTCGGCCCCGGCGGGCCCGGCCGCGCCGACTCGCTGGAGCACATCTGCGCCACCGCCGCCACCCGGCGGGCGGCCCACCCGTACCGGCTGTGGGTGGTCGGCGACTCGCACGACGACCTCGCGGACAAGCTGCGCGCGCTCGCCGAGGGGCGGCCCATCCGCGACGGCGGCACCGGTGAGGCCGGGTTCGGCGAACCCAAGCGCACCGCGTTCGTCTTCGCCGGGCAGGGCTCGCAGTGTGCCGGGATGGCGCGGGACCTGCTCGACTCGTCGCCCGCCTTCCGGGCCGAGATGGAGGCGTGCGACCGGGCGATCCGGGACGAACTCGGCTGGTCGGTCATCGAGTTGCTGCGGGACGCGGCAGTGCCGTTCCCCACCGGAGTCGCCACCGTCCAGCCCGCCCTGTGGGCCGTCCAGGTCTCGCTCGCCGCCGCCTGGCGGGAGGCCGGGGTGGCGCCGCAGCTGTGCCTCGGCCACAGCATGGGCGAGGCCGCCGCCGCGTATGTGTCCGGCGCGCTGACCCTGCGGGACGCCGCCGCGGTGATCTGCCGCCGCAGCAGCCTGATGGAACGGGCCGCCGGACGCGGAGCCATGCTCGCCGTCGAACTCCCGGCGCGGCAGGCGCGGGACATCGCCGCCGCGTACGGGGACGACGTGTGCGTGGCTGCGGAGAACGCGCCGTCCGCCTCCGTACTGGCCGGTGACCACCGGGCGCTGACCGAGATCGCGGAGGGCCTGGAGGAGCGCGGAGCGCTGAGCCGCATGGTCCGGGTCGACGTGGCCTCGCACTCGCCCGCCATGGACCCGCTCCTGGACGAGCTGCGCGAGCGGCTGACGGACATCACCCCGGCCGAAACGCGGACCGGCATGCTCTCCACCGTGCACACCACCCCGGTGCGCGGCCCCGAACTCGACGGCACCTACTGGGCGGAGAACCTGCGCCGCGTCGTGCGGTTCGCCCCCGCGGTGCGCGAGGCGGCCCGGCAGACCGGGACCGTCTTCGTCGAGGTCGGCCCGCACCCCCTGCTCGTCACGGCGGTGGAGGAGACGCTCGCCGACGCGGACCTCGACGGTGCCGCCGTGGGCACCCTGCGCCGGGACTCCGACGGCAGGACCGACCTGCTGCGCGCCACGGGGCAGGTCTTCGCCGCGGGCGGGGCCGTGGACTGGACGGCGTGGTATGCGGCGGACCATCCCGTGGTGCCGCTGCCCGCCTATCCGTGGGACGCCGTACGGTTCCGGCGCGAGGCACGGGGACCGGAGGCCGCAGCCCGCGGCGCGGCGCCGTACATCAGGCGCATCGACCCCGCCGCCTGGGCCGCCGACACCTGGGGCGGCGGCATCCGGGTGCGGGGCGTGGCACCCGTACCGCCGGCCGTCTACTGCGCCACGATGCTGGAGGCGGCGCGCGAGGCGGGCCACGACGAAGCACTGACGCTACGTCAACTGACTGTGGGCGAGGAGCCACTGCTGCTGGACGCCCTCCCCGATGCCGACCTCCGGGTGACCCTCACCGGTCCCGGGGCGGAGGCGGCGGAGGGCCTGCGGGCCGTGGTGGAATTCCGCACCGCCGGGGGGACGGAGTGGCGGAGGGCCGCCGCGGCGCGGCTGGTCGCGGCCCGGGAGGAGGGCCCGCGCGACGCCTCCTGGGCGCTCGACGCGGTGCTGGGCAGGTGCCGCGACCACCGGTCGGCGGAGGAGTTCCGCGAACTCGCCGCCCGGCGCGGGTTCGCCGTCGGGGAGCCCTTCCACGCGGTGGAGCGGCTGTGGCGGGGCGGCGGTGTGGTGGCCGCCCGAATGCGGCGGCCGAAGGTGGCGGGACCGGCGGCCTGGGAAGCGGGCCTGCTGCCGCTGCTGGCCGCGCTGCCCCCGGTGGCGGACGGCCGTCCCTATGTGCCGGGCGCCATCGAGTCCATACGGCTGCCGGCCGCGCTTCCGGACGACTTCTGGACGCTGTGCCGGTTCACCCCCGAGCGCGGGGAGCGTCCGGCGCGCGCCGATGTGCGGATGATCGCCCATGACGGCCGGCTGCTCGCGGAGTTCTCCGGGATCCGGATGCGGCGCCTGGGGCCCGCACGGCAGGCGGGACCCGCGTCCGGCGGCCCGGCGCTGCGCGCGG
>NZ_RIBZ01000507.1:0-2252 GCF_003721215.1 Streptomyces botrytidirepellens | reverse complement strand
GGCCGCGTCCCGCATTCCCCGCGGACGGCCCAGCGGCCGCCCCGGGCTCCGGCGACGCCCCGGCCCCGGAGCCGGACGGAACGTCGACCGAGGGGGAAGCACGGCCCCAGCGCCGCGGCCGCCGTACGGCGAAGGCCGCGCCGCGCGGTGACGGAGGGACCAAGCGCGCCGGTGGAGGGACGCAAGCCCGGAACACGGCGCACAGCGAGCAGCCGGAGCACGGCACACCGGAGGGCGAGCCTGTGTGGGACGCGGACCGCAATGCCGCCAGAGGCGCGGCGCGCCGACCCGGGGCCCGGGACGACGCCCCCAGCACCGCGGCGGGCGAACACCCGGCCCCGGCGCGGCCGGACGCGGCGTCGGGTGACGTCGCGTCCGCCGGTGAGGTCGCGTACACCACCCCCGAGGGCGGGATGCCCGCCGTACCGCCCGCGAACGCGCCCGGCGCCGACGGCTCCGCCGCCCTGCGGGACCGCAGCGGCGACCGGCTGCGGTTCGTGGGGGCGGCGACGCGGCGCATCGCGCGCGGCATCGACCTCGACGAGATCGTGCTCGGCCTGTGCCGGGCCACCGTGCCCACCTTCGCCGACGCGATCCTGGTCTATCTGCGCGATCCGCTGCCGGTCGGCGACGAGCGCCCGGTCGGCCCGGTGGTGCTGCGGCTGCGCCGCACCGACCGGATCCCGCTGGACCCGGACACCGAGAGCGGACGGCTGCCGCTGATGTCCTCGCAGCCCGATCTGGCGCCCGCCGTCGGCGGCGGTCCCGCGGCCGAGCTGTGCGAGGTGGTGGCGGGCGGTCCGCTGGCCGAGGTGCTGCGCGGGGTGCGGCCGGTGTTCGGCGACTCGCAGGCCGCCCGCGCCGCGCTGCCCGAACTCCTCGGCGACGGCCCGTCGGTGGCGACCGGTCAGCGCACCGTGCTGGCGCCGCTGCGCGGCCGCCGCCGGGTCATCGGCGCCGCCGTCTTCGTACGCCGCCCGGACCGGCCGCCGTTCGAGCCGGACGATCTGCTGGTCGCCGCCCAGCTGGCCACCCACACCGCGCTCGGCGTCGACAAGGCGGTGCTGTACGGGCGCGAGGTCTACATCGCGGACGAGCTCCAGCGCACCATGCTGCCCGACTCGCTGCCCCAGCCCACCGGCGTCCGGCTGGCCAGCCGCTATCTGCCCGCGGCCGAGACCGCGCGGGTCGGCGGCGACTGGTACGACGCGATCCCGCTGCCCGGCAACCGGGTGGCGCTGGTGGTCGGCGACGTCATGGGCCACTCCATGACCTCGGCCGCGATCATGGGGCAGCTGCGCACCACCGCGCAGACCCTGGCCGGGCTCGACCTGCCGCCGCAGGAGGTGCTGCACCACCTCGACGAGCAGGCCCAGCGGCTCGGCACCGACCGCATGGCCACCTGCCTGTACGCGGTCTACGACCCCGTCGCGCACCGCATCGTGGTCGCCAACGCGGGCCACCCGCCGCCCCTGCTGCTGCACCGCGGCGGCCGCGCCGAGGTGCTGCGGGTGCCGCCGGGGGCGCCGATCGGGGTCGGCGGCGTCGACTTCGAGGCGGTCGAGCTGGACGCGCCCGCCGGGGCCACCCTCATGCTCTACACCGACGGCCTGGTCGAGTCGCGGATGCGCGACGTGTGGACCGGGATCGAGCAGCTGCGCGAGCGGCTGACCGCCACCGCCCGGCTCACCGGCCCCAACCCGCCGCCGTTGGAGCCGCTGTGCGACGAGGTGCTGGACATGCTCGGGCCCGGCGACCGCGACGACGACGTGGCGCTGCTCGCGGCCCGCTTCGAGGGCATCGCGCCCAGCGACGTCGCGTACTGGTTCCTGGACCCCAAGGCCCAGACCGCCGGGCAGGCCCGCCGGCTGGCCCGCCGGGCGCTGGCCCGCTGGGACCTGGAGGACCTCACGGACGCGGTGGAGCTGCTGGTCAGCGAGGTGGTCACCAACGCCGTGCGCTACGCGGAGCGGCCCATCACCCTGCGGCTGCTCCGCACCGACGTGCTGCGCTGCGAGGTCGGCGACGACGTGCCGCAGCTGCCCCGGCTGCGCCAGGCCCGGCCCTCCGACGAGGGCGGGCGCGGGCTGTACCTGGTCAACCGGATGGCCCGGCGGTGGGGCGCGACCCGGCTGTCCACGGGCAAGGTCGTCTGGTTCGAACTGGCCATGCCGTCCTGAGCCGCCCGGCACCTTCCGTGCCGGGCCCGCCGCCTCATGAGACCGGCCGCCCGGCACGCAAGGTGCCGGGCG
>NZ_RIBZ01000505.1:0-2249 GCF_003721215.1 Streptomyces botrytidirepellens | reverse complement strand
CGTGGCGCTCGCCGCGCTGCGCCGGGCCGCCCCGGCGCTGCTGCTGTATGCCGGGACGCGCGTGCTCGGCCTCGTGGTTCTCGCGGTCTGGGGGGCGGCTGCCGGCAAGAGTGCGCACCAGCTCCTCTCGGCCCGCTGGGACTCGCTCTGGTACTCCCGCATCGCCGAGGAGGGATACGGCTACACGATCCATCTGGCCGACGGGTCGGTCCACTCCAACCTGGCGTTCTTCCCGATGCTCCCCTGGCTGGAGCGCGGCATATCGGCCGTGACGCCGCTGAGCGTGCCGGACGCGGGGCTGGCCGTGAGTTCGATCACCTCGCTGCTGGCCGCGTGGGGAATCTTCGCGGTCGGCGATCTGGTGTACGGGCGCCGGGTGGGGATCACGCTGGCGGTGCTCTGGGGCGTGCTGCCGGTCGGGATCGTGCAGTCGATGGCGTATTCGGAGTCGCTCTTCACGGCGCTGGCCGCCTGGTCGGTGTACGCGGTGCTGACCCGGCGTTGGGTGTGGGCGGGGGTCCTCGCGGCGCTCGCGGGGCTCACCCGGCCGGTGGGGGCGGCGGTGGTCGCCGCGGTGTGGATCACGGCGGCGGTGGAGCTGCTGCCCGGCGGGCGGTGGCGCCAGGCGTGGCGTACGAATGGGCGCGTGCTGGCCGGGATGGCGATCGCGCCGCTGGGCTGGCTGGGCTATGTGACCTGGGTGGCGGTGCGGACCGACAGCCTCACCGGCTACTTCGACGTCCAGAACGGCTGGGGAAACGGATTCGACGGCGGGCTGGCCTTCGCGGCCTTCATCGGCGGGCTGTTGGTGCATCCGCCGTTCGTGGCCGGAATCGCGCTGCTCCTCGCCGTGGTCGCGCTGCTCTGGCTGTATGTGTGCTGCATACGGCAGAGCCAGCCGCTGCCGCTGCTGGTGTACACCGGTGCAGTGCTCGTCCTCGCGCTGGCCGCCAAGGGGTACTTCGGCTCCAAGCCGCGGCTGCTCATACCCGCCTTCCCCGTGCTGATCCCGCTCGCGATCGCCCTGGCCCGACTGCGTCCGGCGCGCACCGCGCTGATCCTGGGCTCGGTGGGGCTGGCCTCCGCGGCGTACGGGGCCTGGTGGTTGCACGGCTCGGGACCGCCGTGATCCGGCCACCCGGTCAGGCCGGGCGGCGGCCCGCCGGACGCGGCGGCGGGAGCCCGTCTGTCGCCCCGGCGACGCACCGGGAAACAGTGAGGAACACCACGGCCAATCGCCGATAAACACCCCTGTAAGAATTCCATAAAGAGATCGCTCTTCGCTGATAGGAAGGCCAGCGCACAAATGTGCCGGGGCCTCGTGCATTCCTCGGAAAGGGGCGGCCAAAAGCAGCCCGACGAGACGCACCCCACATCACATCGTCATCACAAAGCGACCTGATCGACTGAACCCCCCTGTCACGCAATGTAACGTCGATTAGGTGCGTACCGAAGACAAGCTCCTCAAGGCGGAGCGACCTACCGATCTCGCGCGGCGCGATCCCGCGCGACCGCGGATGACCCGAACACGCTTCTGGCTGCTCGGAACCACCCTCGCGGTCTATGCCGCGACCGTGATCGGCGTGCTCACCACCTCGTGGCTGGTGAGGTTCGACTGGCAGGTCATGCTCTTCCGGCCCTACAAGCAGTGGCCGGAGTTCCACATGTTCCTGGACTACTTCGTCGTGATGGGCCAGCGCGGACCCACCGCGGTGGCGGTCGCCGCCTGGCTGGGGTGGTGCTGCTACAAGCAGCGCACCCTGCGCCCGGGGCTGGTGCTGGGCACCTCGCTGCTGCTGCTGAACGCCACCGTGGGCGCGGTGAAAATCGGCTTCGGCCGACTCGGTCCGCACTACGCGACGAGCGTCGGCGCCAATGAGATGTGGCGCACCGGCGATATATTTCCTTCGGGTCACACTGCGAACGCGGTGGTCACCTGGGGTGTGCTGGCCTATCTGGCGACCACTCCCCTGGCCCGCAGGATCGCCTCGCTGATCGCCGCGGGCTTCGCCTTCGGCGTCGGCATGACGACCGTCTACCTCGGCACCCACTGGCTGAGCGACGTGGTGCTCGGCTGGGCCGCCGGAGTGCTGGTCCTGCTGGCCCTGCCGTGGCTGGAGCCGGCGATGGCCCGTGCCGAGGTGCTGCTGCTGGGCCTGTACCGGCGGATCCGCGACGGCCGGGCGGCGGCGCCCGTACCGCCCGCGCGGCCGGTCCCCGGCCCCGCCCTGGCCACACCGCGGGCCGCG
>NZ_RIBZ01000502.1:0-2232 GCF_003721215.1 Streptomyces botrytidirepellens | reverse complement strand
TCCAAGCCAGAAGTCACACTCAGGCCAACGGACGCCCTTCGCCATGGTCGCGGCCAGCCCAGACATCGGACTCATTCATCTAGTGGTTCAGCCGCGCTCGGCCAGCAGCCGGGCCGCGATCTCCTCGATCCGCTCCCGCAGCCCCTCCTGGCTCTTGCCGCCGTCGAGCCGCTCGCCGCCGATCACATACGTCGGGGTGCCGGTCACCCCGATCGCCTTGCCCTCGGCCTGGTCCGCGTCGACGATCAGGATGTGCCGGCCGTCGATCAGCGCGGTGTCCATCTCCTCGGCGTCCAGGCCCAGTTCCCGCGCCACGTCGACGAGCAGCAGCTCACCCCGGGCGCCCAGCTGGTCGGTGCGTTCCAGCACGGCTTCGACGTACGGCCAGCCCTGCCCCTGCGCCACGGCTTCCTCGGCGGCCTGCGCCGCCGCGTGGGCGTGCTTGTGGCGCTCCAGCGGGAAGTGCCGCAGCCGGATCTCCAGGGCGTCGCCGAAGCGCTCGCGCAGGGCGCGCACGTCCGTCAGCGCGGTACGGCAGTCGGGGCACTGGAGTTCGCACCACACGTCGAGTACGGGTCGGGCGGGATCGGTGTCGCTCATGAAGGTCAGTCTTCCAGCACCCGCGGACTCCTCCGAACCCGGAGATGACCCTGATCCCGCGCCCCGGCTGTGGCCCTTGCCGCCCGGTGGGGTGCAGGATGGACATATTGACCCATCGGCGGGAGGAACCGATGCTGACCGACACCATCTGCGCCGCGCTGTCCGCGGCCGGTCTGGGCATCGCCGGTCTGACCGCGTACCGCAAGCGCTTCCGGACCGCGGCCCGGATAGCGGCCTACGCGCTGCTGCCGGTGGGCCTGGCGATGACCGGGATCCTGGACTGGCTGACCGATCTGGTCTTCAACCCGACCGTCTGGGCGGGCTTCGGCCTGCTCGGGCTCTCCTGGCTGCTGTTCACGGTGAGCCGGGCGGCCGAGCGCCGGGCGGGCGGCACCCGCAAGGAGCGGCGCGCGGCGGCCGCCGCGGAGCGGGACGGGGCGCTGGCCCCGGGAGCCTCGGAACCCGCGCTGGGACCCGGCCGCGGGGCCACCGGAGCGAAGGCGGCGGGGAAGGGGAAACCGACCGCGGCAAGCAGCTCCGGTACAGAAGATTTCTCAGACATCGAAGCCATTCTCAAAAAGCACGGGATCTGACAAGCTCCCGATCAAAAATCGCTCGTCGGTCGCAGCGGGGGTTCGCGCTGCGCCATGATCTCCGGCGAGATGCTGCAATCACCCGGGGAGCAATCCCCTATCGAAGGACCCCCTGTTCCACCGAGCGACGAGCCGCGCGGCTGCCTGTTCGCCCTCTCCCAGCCGCCGCTGATGCTTTTCCTCGCCTTCATAGGCATGCTGCTCTTCGGCACCGCGCTCCACGACCTCTACCGATGGTGACGCGACCCCGCGGCGCGACCCCCCGCCGCGCGCCCCTGGGCTCAGCCCGCGGCCCGGGTTCAGCCCGCGGCTTCCTTGCGCCGCGCGCGATACGCGGCGACGTGCAGCCGGTTGCCGCAGGTACGGCTGTCGCAGTAGCGCCGGGAGCGGTTGCGCGACAGGTCCACGAAGGCGAACCGGCAGTCCGGGGCCTCACAGCGCCGCAGCCGCTCGTGTTCGCCCGCCACCACGAGGAACGCCAGCGCCATGCCGCCGTCGGCCGCGAGGTGGTCGGCGAGGGACGCTCCCGGGGCGAAGTAGTGCACATGCCAGTCGTAGCCGTCGTGGTCGGTGAGCCGGGGCGTGGTCCCGGCCGCCGCGATCATCGCGTTGAGGAGTTCGGCGGTGTGCCGAGTGCCGTTGCCGGCCGTGGCGAAGACCTCGGTGAACCGGGCCCGTACGGACCGTACGGCGGTCAGGTCGCGCTCACCGAGCGTGCCGATGTCGCTGATGGCGTTGCGCTCGACGAACCGGCGCAGCGCGGCCACGTCCGCGAGGCGATCCTCGCTCTCCTCGCCGGGCGGCGCGGTGTTCACCAGGTCGACGACCGCGTCGAGCGCGCACTGGGTGTCGTGGTTGATCAGCACGATTGGCTCCCTGGCCCGCTGGGTCGGCGGTGGTCCTCGACTGCCCCTCCGATGCGCTCGACTCTAGCGGCGCCGGGCCCGGAACGTGACACGGCCGTGTCCGCTTCGGAGCGTGACATGGGGCGGGCACGGAGCGTGACACGGCGGTGCCGCCGCCGCGGACGGTTCCGCGG
>NZ_RIBZ01000499.1:0-2214 GCF_003721215.1 Streptomyces botrytidirepellens | reverse complement strand
TGTCGGGTGGTGTGGGGGCTATGCGGTGGCGGTGGTGAGCAGCCGGTTGTTGTCGTTGTAGGTGATGTGGAGGAGGAATCGGGTGGCGCCGCCTGTGGCGGCGGTGCGGAGGGTGTTGATGAGAGGTTGGCCGTCGGCGGGCGCGTGGGTCAGGTCGAGGGTTTCGTGGAGGCCGTCGCCGCCGAGGACGGTGGAGGGGTCGGTGCCGGGTCCGCAGTTGTCGGCGTGGGCGATGTGGCGCCAGTGTCCTGTTTCGTCGTGGGTGTTGGGGGTGTTGTAGATGCCGTTGCTCATGAGGTAGATGCCGTCGCCGTTGATCCACCACAGGCGCGGGCCGGGGTCGGTGTCCCGGGGGCCGAGGGCGTGTTTGGGCGCGGCGGTGGCGTGTTCGGCGGCGGCGAGGACCTTGTGGAGAGGGAAGGCGAGGGTGTGGGTGTGTGGGGTGGTGGTGGTGGGGGCGTTTTCGGTGAGGACTTCGCGAAGTATGGCGTTGAAGTCTTCGGGGTTGATGGTGGGGTTGGTCATGTGGGGTCCTGGTCGGCGATTCGAGTGGGGTGGCCGGGCCGGGTGGGCCCGTGCCACGGGGGGTGGAGGGTGACAGTGGGGTTGAGTGAGTTCGGCATGGCAGAGGCCCCGCGCCGGGGGTGTCCGGTGCGGGGCCGTGCCGGGTGCCGGGGCTACTCGGTGGTCTGGACCATGTCCATGTGCTCGTCGTCGGTGTCGATGCGGACAGTGACGGTGTGGGGGCGGTGTACTGCGGTCGTCACGGTGGAATCCCATCGGGTCGGGGCTGGTTGATGGGGTGCACGGTGGGGTGGCGGACGGTTAAGCGGGCAAGGGCGCGGCGGGGCGAGGTGTGTGGGCGTCCTCGGGGCTCGGGTACGGGTGTCCCGGGGTGCGGGGCGGAAGACGGTGCGCGCCCTGTCCCGGAGCGGGTTCGGGGACAGTGCGCGTGGTGCAGAGCTCGACCGAGCGGGGCAGCGCGGCCGCAGGGCGCGCACGTGCCCTGCGGCGTATGCCAGGTTCACCTGCGCGGCAGGGCGATCCAGATGTTGTAGAAGGTGTTGTTGAAGGGGCGTTCGGTCTCGGCGATGAACTGGGCGCGTTGCGGGGTGTCGCAGTCGATGGAGCGGGTGCCGGGGCCGATGACGTTGTGCATGCTCACGATGTAGCGGGCGCCGTCGGGGATGGCGCCGGGATCGGGCCGGATGGTGTCGGGAGCGCAGCCGTGCGCGGCCAGGCGGGCGTTGGCTTTGGGGATGCATGCGGGGCATAGCCATGCCCCGGGGAGGGTGGTGACCTTGAGGGCGCCGTAGGTCTGGCAGTCGGGTTCGGTGCAGCGGATTCCTGCCGCGCAGCGGTTCCGGATGGCGGCGCGGGCAGCGGCCTGGCGGACCATTTCGGCGGGCGCCTGTGGGGTTGCTGCGGGTGGTGGGGTGGGGTCGGTGGTCAGTCCCCACTGGGCGGCCCAGTGCTGGAGGCGGTCGCTGGCCACATGGTCGTTGCGGGTCCAGCCGCGGCGGCCGAGTGCAGGCTCTACGCGGGCGGTGGCGGTCAGGTTGCGGCACCTGTGCTCGATGTTGCGGAAGACGATCACTTGTAGGTCGTCGTCGGTGGCGTCGGCGTGGGCGGCGGCTTGGCGGGCGTGGTTGGCGATGAGGAGCAGCCGGGTGGTGGGGGCGTTCAGTTGGCGCTGGGCTGTGTTGAGGAATGAGCGGGCGTAGGGGGTTTCGGGATGTTCGGCGACGCCGGGTAGGGCAAGTAGGCGGTTCGCCGCTGAGAGTGCCTTGGGGATGCGTGCCATCGCGTAGGTGACGGTGGCGGTGTCGGCGTGCGGGTTGGTGAGCATCCGCCCGATCGGGTCGATCCGGTAGGCGATGTTGTAGAGGCGGCGGATCTGGCGGTCGGTCTCAGCTGCGGTGGGCATGGTGTGGGTCGCTCTCTCGTCTCGCGGGGGCCGGAAGGACGGGCCGTGCCAGGGCGGGCCGGGGCACACACACCGGGCCCGGGGTGCCGGATCGGGTACGGCGTGTGGCGGCGCGTGATCCGTTCGGGGCGGGCCTGGCCGGTGGGTGGGACGTTGCCGCGAGTGGGGGTTAGCCCCACAACAAGCCGTGCCCCGCAGCGGGGCGTGCGACCGGCCCCCGGGGCCTGGGGCCCGGGTGGCTGGCGGGCGAGCGGCACGCCAAACGGCCCGCCCCCGGGCGCGGGGCG
>NZ_RIBZ01000501.1:0-2179 GCF_003721215.1 Streptomyces botrytidirepellens | reverse complement strand
CTGGTACAACTACCACCGACCCCACACCGGAATCAGCGGCCACACCCCAGCCAGCCGCATCACCAACCTCTTCGGACAACACATCTAGGCCCCCTAGGTCCCCCCTCTAGGTTCAGGAAGGGCTGTTTCCATGATCCGAATCGTCCGGGGCAATCCCACCCCAGAGGAGTTGGCAGCCGCACTGGCGGTCGTACAAGCACGCGCGGCGGCCGCGTCGGCCGCCGCGCAGGGCGAGGGCGTACCGGAGGAGTGGTCCGATCCGGCCCGCACCATCCCGAGCCGCCGCGTCCCGCAGCCCGGCCCCAAGGCGTGGCGCACGACGTACTGGCCCGCCTGACGGAAATGGTTCTCCGCGCCGTGGCGCCTGAGTACGCGTACTCAGGCGCCACGCGGCCCTCCGGGCGCACTATCGGTCGCATGCTGTGGTCCGAGCCGCCCGATGAGCCGCCAGAGGAGCTACGGCGCGCTCAGGCGATGCTCCGCCGTGCCCGAGCCGTCCTGGCGATCGCCATCATGATCGCCACCTGTCTGCTCACGCTGCACCCCTGAGCCGGACCCCTGCGCCGGACCCCCTGACCGAGCCCCCTTGACCGGACCCCCTGACCGGACCCCCTGACCGGCGCCGTGGCAGCGCCTACTCTGGGCGCATGACTGCCCAGCGCACCCTGATCCTCGCCTCCGCCTCCCCCGCCCGCCTCGGACTGCTGCGGCAGTCCGGATTCGCGCCGGAGGTGATCGTCAGCGGAGTGGACGAGGATGCGCTGACCGCCGAGACGCCCGCCGACCTGGCGCGGGTGCTGGCCGAGGCCAAGGCGGCGGCCGTGGCCGGTCTCGCGGAGGCCGACGGGGCGATCGTCGTCGGCTGCGACTCGGTGCTGGAGCTGGACGGGCAGGCGCTCGGCAAGCCCGCGGACGCCGAGGAGGCCACCGCCCGCTGGAAGTCGATGCGCGGCCGTGCGGGCGTGCTGCGCACCGGGCACTGCGTGATCGACACCGCGAGCGGCCGCCGCACCTCGGCCACCGCCTCCACCACGGTCCACTTCGGCGAGCCGACCGACGCCGAGGTCGCCGCGTACGTGGCGAGCGGCGAACCGCTGCACGTGGCGGGCGCGTTCACGCTCGACGGGCGTTCGGCACCGTTCATCGAGGGCATCGAGGGCGACGCGGGCAATGTGATCGGGCTGTCGCTGCCGATGCTGCGCACGCTGCTGGCCGAGATCGGCGTGGGCATCACCGACCTCTGGGCCTGAGGGCCTGAAAGAACCTCAGACGGTTCAGGCGGTTCAGGCCGGGCTGGGGGCGTCCTGGCCGCCCTCGGCCTCGGCGGTCCCGCCCCGGGGCGCGCCCTCCGGCTCGTACGCCAGCAGGCTGAGCACCACCAGCCCGAGCACCACCATCAGACACGCGAACGCGGGCCAGCCCACCAGGCCGACCGAGAACGCGCCCACCACGCCGTGCGTCACCGCGCAGGTGACGAGGAGGATGCGGCCGAGACGGCCGGGAGCGCGGTCGCGCAGCGCCATGCGGAGCAGCACCGCACCGCACAGCAGCAGATAGGCGCCGAAGAGGCCGCCGCCGACCCAAGTGCCCACGGACATCGCGTCGGTGTCCATGCCGCCCAGGGACATCTGCTGCCGGTCCACGACCAGGCCCAGGATCCAGTTCAGCAGCGCTATGCCGACCGCTTCCAGCATCAGCGTCACGGCCGCCACCGCGGCCACTGGTCTGCGTGCCACCCCGCCCACCTCTTCCGGTTCGACATCGCGAACGCTACTAACGGGTAAGCCGCCCCACAAGAGGTGTGCGAGGGGCTCTGGCGCGCAGGACGGTGCGGCAAAGTTTCCGTCCCTCGTTCGTAGGGATCCCACAAAGAAACGTGAAGCGCCCCAGCACGGCGGGGCAGAGATCCTGGCCACAGCACGGACTCCGCCGCGGGCCCGAAAACCGGGCGTACCGTGGAGCGACGGGGGATTCGGCTGTCTGCCCTGGGCAGGGTTAACGCTCCGTGTGGTCAAGCTCACGCCCGAGTGCTTCTCGGCGTGGGGTGTTGCCTGTACCTAAACTCGGCTTGTTTCAAGGAGGGAGCCATCGTGCGCAAGGTGCTCATCGCCAATCGTGGCGAGATCGCTGTCCGTGTTGCCCGTGCCTGCCGGGATGCCGGGATCGCGAGCGTTGCCGT
>NZ_RIBZ01000504.1:0-2176 GCF_003721215.1 Streptomyces botrytidirepellens | reverse complement strand
CGGCGAGGATCGCGCCCCTCGCCGCGGCGCGCCCGGCGGCCGCCGCCATCGCGGTCGCGGCCGCCGGGGACCAGCCGGGCACCCCGTCACCGGCGCCGGTCACGGAGGTCTCGACCGCGCCGCTCCACCGGAGTCCGTAGCCGATGGTGCGCTGCACCAGATAGCCGAGCAGCCGCACCACTTGGGGCGGACCCCCGGCGAACGCGCCCCACACCCGCGGGTCGTTCTCCACCAGGGTGTGCAGCAGGTGAGCCGTGTCGAGGTGGGGGTCCCCGTCGCGTACGGCGCGCCGACGGGCCCCGGTGACCACGGCGGTGAGCCGCTCGCTCAGCCGGTTCTCGAACCCGGCGGCGGCCGGGTCGGCGGAAGCGGAAAGGGTAGGATTTCGCACGCTCTCACCCCATCAGTCCCTTGAGGCCGAAGCGTCCTCTGCGGGAAGCATGTGCGCATCCCACGGTAGTTGGGCACGGATGACCGGAAATCATCCTCGGGGAGGAGAGAACCCGGCCTTCCTCCCGACTCGGAAACCCCTCGAAACTCCCGCGGCACGCAACCGGGGCCGCCCCGGGCGCCGTCCCCCACTCACAACCGCGCCTTTCCGCCACACAGTGCCGCCAAGGAGTCCTATGACCGCCCGGCCGCTGCTCTTCCTGGACGTCGACGGTGTCCTCAACCCGGTCCTGCCGTCCGACGGGTTCACCGCCTACGAAATCCTCGACTTCACCGTCCTCCTCTCCGTCACCCACGCCAACTGGCTGCGGGACCTGTCCTCCACCTACGAACTGGTCTGGGCCACGACCTGGGAGCACGAGGCCAACCGCCATATCGCGCCACTCCTCGAACTGCCTCAGCTGCCGGTCGTGGAGTTCACGGGCTACGTGCCGCGGCCGGACGACCCGAAGCTGCCGGTGCTCGACCTCTTCTCGGGCCGCAAGTGGGCACCGATCCTGCGGTACGCCGCGGGCCGCCCGTTCGCCTGGGTGGACGACGTGATGCCGGAGCGGCTGGTGAGCCGGTCCCGACTGCGGCGCGACCAGCTGCTGCTGCCGATCGACCCCGCGCACGGGCTGCGCCGGGAACACGTCGACCGGCTGCTGGAGCGCCCGCCCCGGGCGCGCCGCCTGCCGCGACTGCGGCCGCTTTCCACCCGGAAACCGCGATCTGACGGTTCGTCAGTATTGAATGTTCCGGGCGGCGCGGCTACGGTGCGTAGCCCCGTCGCCGGACGCCCGGAAGGGACGTAGCCCCATGGCCGAGGTCAGCGCGCAGTTACGCATCGAGGCACCGGCCGAGAAGGTATGGGCCCGGCTCACCGACTTCTCCTCGTACGGCGACTGGAACGTCACCCACGACGGCTTCCCGCAGGGCACCCCCGCCGCGCCGGAGCCCGCGGCGACCTACCAGGAGAACATGCGGCTGATGGGCTTCCCGGCCGAAGTGACCTGGACCGTCGAGGAGTACGAACCCGGACGGGTGCTCGCCACCCGGGGCAAGGGCCCGATGGGTGTGCACCTCGGCATGCGCTATGCGCTGACGCCGGACGGGGACGCGACGGCGGTCCGCGTCGACGGCGACTTCACGGGGGCGGCGGTGTCCCTGATGGCGGGAAAGCTCAAGGACTCGGCGACTGCGGCGCTGGACGAGTCGCTGCGCAAGCTCGCCGCGCTGGTGGCTTAGCCCGCCGCGCTGGTGGCTTGGCCCGCCGCCCCACTCAGCCCTCGTCGCCCTCGGCGACCCCGGCGTCTTCAGCATCCTCGTCATCCTGCTCGGCGAGGATCAGATACAGCCGCTTGCGCGACTGGTTGATGACGGCCAGCGCCTTCTGCCGCTGCTCGGGGCTGCCCGTCTTCCAGACCTGCGCGAACGCCTCCATCAGCCCGAACCCGGCTTGCCGGACCTCCTGCATGGCCTCCCAGTCGATGCCGCGCCCGGCCTCTTCCCACGGGGCCTGCGGTCCCGCCTCGGCCTCGGTGCGCCCGGCGTCGGTGAGCGCGTACAGCTTCTTGCCGCCGTCACTCTCGCTGCTGATCATCCCCTCGTCCTCGAGGAGTTGCAGCGTCGGATACACCGAACCCGGGCTCGGCTTCCACGCTCCCCCGCTGCGCTCGGCGATCTCCTGGATCATCTCGTAGCCGTGCATCGGGCGGTCCCCCAGCAGCGCCAGGATCGAGGCGCG
>NZ_RIBZ01000500.1:0-2171 GCF_003721215.1 Streptomyces botrytidirepellens | reverse complement strand
GCCGCCCGGCAGGCCGCGTGGGCGCTGGGCGCCGCGCAGGGGACGCTGTCCCCGCACGAGCCGCCGCGCTGGCCCGCGGCCGCCAGCCAGGTGTTCGAGCCGGGCGACGACCTGGCGGTGGGGCAGGCGGTGCGGCAGCAGTACGTGGCGGTACGGGAGCAGACGCACCCGGGGGCGTTCGAGGCGCAGCCGTAGCGGGGCGGGACCCCCTAGTCGAGGTAGCCGCGGAGCTGGTCGGCGAAGGCGTGGTCGCGGAGCTTGTTGAGGGTCTTGGACTCGATCTGGCGGATGCGTTCGCGGGTCACGCCGAAGATCCGGCCGATCTCCTCCAGCGTGCGGGGGCGGCCGTCGGCGAGTCCGTACCGCAGCTGCACGACCTTGCGCTCGCGCTCGCCGAGCGTCGACAGCACGGCCTCCAGGTGCTCGCGGAGCAGCAGGAACGCCGCGGACTCGACCGGTGAGGCGGCGTCGCCGTCCTCGATGAGGTCGCCGAGCGCCACGTCGTCCTCCTCCCCGACCGGCGCGTGCAGCGACACCGGTTCCTGGGCGAGGCGCAGCACCTCGCTCACCCGCTCCGGGGTGAGGTCGAGGTGGACCGCGACCTCCTCGGGAGTGGGTTCGTAGCCGCGTTCCTGGAGCATGCGGCGCTGGACGCGGACGACCCGGTTGATCAGCTCGACGACGTGGACCGGCACCCGGATGGTGCGCGCCTGGTCGGCGAGGGCGCGGGACATGGCCTGGCGGATCCACCAGGTCGCGTACGTCGAGAACTTGTACCCGCGGGCGTAGTCGAACTTCTCGACCGCTCGGATCAGGCCGAGATTGCCCTCCTGGACGAGGTCCAGCATCGTCAGGCCGCGGCCCACGTAGCGCTTGGCGACGGAGACGACGAGGCGCAGGTTGGCCTCGATCAGCCGGCGCTTGGCCATCCGGCCCAGGACGACCAACCGGTCGAGGTCGAGGGCGAGTTGGCTGTCGAGGTCGGGGGCGGAGGCGAGCTTCTCCTCGGCGAACAGGCCCGCCTCGACCCGGCGTGCCAGGTCGACCTCCTCGGCGGCGGAGAGGAGCGGAATCCGGCCGATTTCGCGCAGATATTGGCGGAAGAGGTCGGAGGAGGGGCCGGTGGCCTCGGGGCGTGCGGGGCGCTCGGCGGGGCCGCTGTCCGCCTCGGCGTCGGGTTCGGTGTCCGTTTCGGTGTCCGCCTCGGCGTCTGCGGTCTCGGGGTCCTGGTCGGTGGGCCGGGCGTCGGCGGCACCCGGGGGCTCCGGCGGTTCCGGGGCGCCCGGGGGCTCCGGGGCGCGGGCCGCGTCGGGCAGCGGGGGCGGTTCCGGTGGCTCCACGGCCGACGGTGCCAGGGGGTTCGGCGGCGCCACGGGGGCCGCGTCGGTGAGGGTCTGGGTCTGCACGGGGGCGACCTCCAGGGTGATCGCTGCTGAGGCGGCAGAACGATCGGGTACGGATGCGCCGGCCACGCCGCCGTCCGTCCCGTACATCATGAGCGGATCTGCGGGGGATCCCGGCCTACCCGGCCAACACCGCCGCGCTCCGAGGACTCAGGCACCGCAACCAGTGTGGAGTACGACACACGCCCGCCACGAGGGGCGTGCGGGCACTTTTTGCGCAGCTGCCGGTGACCGCGCGGTTACGCGACGTCCGCGGCGTCCGGATACGGCACGGCTACGGCACGGCCACAGTGCGGATGCGGCATGGCTACAGCGCGGGTACAGCCGGGCTAGAGTGCCGCGGCGCCCTGGGTCTGGAGGGACTGGGCGTACTGCTGGAGGACCCACAGCTCGTTCTGGACGGCGGCCAGATGGGCCGGGTCGGCGCGCTGGCCCAGGCGCTGGAGGGTGCCCTGGACCTCGGCGATGCGGTGGTTGACGGCGGCCTGGCGGACCCTCACCAGCTGCTCGCCCGCGTACGCCTCGTCCGCGTCGCGGCGGGTGTGGAGCGGCTCCACGGCCAGCTCGGTGACCATCGCGCGGACCGTGTCGTCGGGGGCGGCCTCGCGGACGCGGCGCAGGTAGTCCGCGTCGGCGGCCTCCGCGCCGCCCGCGACCTTGATGGCGCGGCGCACGGCGGCGTAGGGCGGGGCGGTGGCGTTCGGCAGCCGCCCGATCAGCGTGCCGGTGAGCAGCCGCGCCGCATGGCGGGTGCGCAGCAGTTCCCCG
>NZ_RIBZ01000503.1:0-2152 GCF_003721215.1 Streptomyces botrytidirepellens | reverse complement strand
GCCGGAACCGTTGGAGCCGATCAGGCCGATCGACTCACCGCGGTAGGCCACGAAGGTGACGCCGCGCACGGCGTGCACCTCGCCCATGCCGGGGGCGCTCTTCCGTCGGAGCATCCGGCTGAGAGCGGCGGTAGCGCTGCCCTTGCCGCGGGGCCCGCCGTTGACGCGGTAGACGATGTGGACGTCATCGGCGACGACGGTGGGCACACGCGTCCCGGCGGGCGCGGCCGATTCGACGGTTTCGAGTGTCTGTTCAGCCACGGCCGTACTGCTCCTCTGCCTTCCAGAAGTACACGAAGCCACCGCCGCCGACCAGTACCGCCCAGCCCAGGGCCAGCGCCCAGACATGCGTCGGCAGGGCCTCGGGCAAGCCGTCGATCAACGCGAACCGCATCAGATCCATGTAGACCGCCGCCGGGTTCGCCAGCAGGACATCGGACACCCAGGAGTGCGCCCCCGCCTTCTGGAGCATGTGCTCCAGCGGGTACATCACGCCGGAGGCATACATCCACGTACGCAGGACGAACGGCAGCAGCTGCGCCAGGTCCGGGGTCTTGGCGCCCATCCGGGCCATGATCAGGGCCAGACCGGTGTTGAAGACGAACTGGAGCGCCAGGCACGGGACCACCAGGAGCCACGCGAAGCCCGGGAAGTGCCCGAAGCCCAGCAGGACGACGACCAGCACGATCATCGAGAACAGCAGCTGCTGGAGCTGCTGGAGCGAGAAGGAGATCGGGAGCGAGGCCCGCGGGAAGTGCAGCGCCCGCACCAGCCCCAGGTTCCCGGAGATCGCCCGCACCCCGGCCATGGCGGAGTTCTGGGTGAAGGCGAAGACGAACACACCCGTCACCAGGAACGGGATGTACTGCTCGTTCTCCATCCCGCCCCTGCCTCCCAGCAGCCAGCCGAAGATGAAGAAGTACACCGCCGCGTTCAGCAGCGGAGTCACCACCTGCCACAGCTGACCCAGCTTGGCCTGGCTGTACTGCGCCGTGAGCTTGGCCTGCGAAAAGGCCAGGATGAAGTAGCGGCGGCCCCACATCTGGCTGATGTACGCGCCGAGGCCCACCCGGGCACCGCTCACGGTGAGACCGTGAGCGACTGCTAGCTCCGCGAGACCCCCGGGAGGAGGAAGCCCTTCGCTGTCAGGAACGGGAGGCTGGCTCACCTGGGCACCTTTCGGCAGGGCCGGTCTCGTGGCATGGACCGCGGACCTCAACACTTAGGACGGAACGGAAGCGTTCCGTCGTCGCGTAACCTAGAGCAGGCCACGACGGATCGCAACCGTTCCGTCGTCGAGTAGGCTCAGGACATGGAGAAGGAGCCAACCAAGCCTCGGCGCGTCCCCGCAGGTGCCGCCGTACTCCAGGAGAACGTGACCGACGCGATCCGTGCTGCCGTCTTCGAGGAGCTGGCAACCGTCGGCTATGGACGCATGTCGATCGAACGGGTAGCGCACCGGGCCGGGGTGGGGAAGGCCGCCATCTACCGACGCTGGCGTTCCAAACTTCCGATCGTTCTGGAGGTGGTTTCCGCCTTGGCGAAGCAGGGGCTGCCGACACCGGACACCGGAACTCTGCACGGTGATGTGAAGGTTTTGCTGGAAGCGACCGCGCGGGTGCTGCGGCATCCGATGGCCGCCCAGATTATTCCTGACCTTTTCGCAGAATCTGCCCGTAACCCGGATATGGCTCAGGCGCTTCAGGTGGCGGTGCGGGACTCCCAACGTGGCGTCGCCGAAGTGGTCGTCCGGAACGCGGTCAACCGAGGGGAGCTATCCGCCGACACTGACGTCGACCTCGCGCTTGACCTGGCCAGCGGCCCTCTGTATTGGCGTTTGGCCACAATCCGCTCACCTCTTCCTGACGGGTACTTGGAGGGCCTGACTGCGGCCACCACGGCAGCCCTGACCAGCGCACGCATTCCTCGTTGACCGGCGACAACTGAGGCCGCTGCCAGCTGCTGACCATTGGCCCGTCGGGCTGCGGGCCGCACGCCCATGGACACCCCCTGTCACTGGTCGCCGAAGCGGCACGGTGCTGCCATGGATAAGGAAGACGGCGTGAACGAGCCGGCAGGGCCGCGGAGGCCGGCGCACCGCGCGCGGCCCACCCGGGCGGTCCGGGCCGCGGCCGCCCGCGAGGCGGAGGAG
>NZ_RIBZ01000497.1:0-2143 GCF_003721215.1 Streptomyces botrytidirepellens | reverse complement strand
CGGACCGCCAGCAGGCGGTCCGGCCCCGGTGTTTTCCGGGCTTGTCACCGCCGGACATGGGTACCCGCGAGGCTCTCGCGGATGAATCGGAGGGGTACCCCATGGCCGTCGCCACCGCAGCCGTCCTGTCCCTGGACTGCGCCGAGCCCGAAGAGCTGGCCAAGTTCTACGCCACCGTGCTCGGCGCCGAGATCACGCCGGTGACCGTCCTCGACCGGATCGACATCGCCGTCCCCGGCGGGACGCGCATGTCCTTCCTCCGGGACCACGGGTACGCCCCGCCGAGCTGGCCCCGCCCGGACGACTCCCAGCAGGCCCACCTGGAACTGCTGGTGGACGACATGGACGCCGCCGAACGCCAGGTCGTCGACCTGGGGGCACGGCCGCTGGACACCAAGGACAACGGCGGCCCGAACGACGTCCGCCTCTACTCCGACCCGGCCGGACACCCGTTCAGGCTCCGGCTCGCCTGAGGCGTAGGCAGGGGGCAGAGGCAGGGGCGGACGCAGGAGCGCCGTTACGCCGCCGCCGGAAGGTCCGGACGCAGCGGCCACGCCGGGTCGCAGACCTCGTCCGAGCCGTTGAGCGCGAACCAGGCCTGGAGGCCGCGCGCCTGCGCCGCGTACCAGGCGGTCTGCCGGGCGTGCAGCTCACTGGGCGTCAGCTTCTCCAGCCGTGACGCGTAGCGGCGGCCCACCGCCCGTACGACCTCCAGGGCGGCCATGGCGTCCGCCCCCGCGTCGTGCGCGCCCGTCAGCTCGACGCCGTAGTGCGCACACAGATCGGTGAGCGTGCGGCGGCCCTTGCGATAGCGGTCCAGGTGCTTGTCCAGCACCCGGGGATCGAGGACGGACAGCGAACGCAGCGACAGATAGGTCGCCAGCGTGGCATTGCGGTGCCGCTTCAACTCGCGGTCCAGCAGCGTCAGATCGAACGGCGCGTTCATCACCACCACCGGGGTGCCCCGCGCCGTCTGCTCGGCCAGCGCCCGCGCCACCTCGTCCATCACCGGCGCCGGCCACCGGCCGTGCTGCTGGAGATGGGTGTCGGTCAGCCCGTGTATCTCGGTCGCGGCCCGCGGCACCGGTATGCCCGGACTCACCAGCCAGCGCCGCACCTCCGGCAGGCTTCCCGCGCCGCGCTGGACGACGAGAGCGGCCGACACGATCCGGTCGTGCTCGACGTCGATCCCGGTCGTCTCCGTGTCGAACGCGGCGAGCGGCCCCTCGAACCAGGACGACATGGCCTCAACTCCTCGTGCATACGTGCCCCATGACCTCCGGATCCCGCCCCGACCAGGTGATACCCGGAGGGAGGTGGCCGAACCACCGCTGTTTGCACGGCATGTGACGGGGAGACAACACAGGTGTACGGACACCGGCGACGACCGGAAGGCGTCACGCACATGGCGCTCGCGCAGCCCGACCCGGCCCCGTCGGCGAGCGGTCTGCTGCCCGAGCGGACCGCACCCCCGCGCGGCCACATCGCCACCACCGCCTGCATGGAGACGTTGCAGGTCGGCTATCTCCACGCGGTCGCGGCGGCCGCGGGCTGCTCGCTCGCGCAGCCCTTCCCGGACCACGGCATCGACTGGCACGTCAGCCACAGCGCGCCCGGCCACGCCGTGGACGACGAGGTGACGATCAAGGTGCAGCTGAAGGCCACGTACCAACTGGCACCGCATCCGCCCGGCCCGACCTTCGCCTTCACGCTCGACAACGAGCACCTGGCCAAGCTCGCCCGCAGCCCGGTCTCCGTGCACAAGATCCTTGTGGTGATGATCGTGCCGCGCGACCGGGACGACTGGATACGGGCCGGTCACGACCGTCTGACCCTGCGGCACTGCTGCTACTGGATCAACCTGGCGGGCCACCCGGTGACGGGCCGCCGCCGGACCACCGTGCGGATCCCGACCTCGCGGATCTTCGACGACCGCGCGCTCTGCGAGATCATGACCCGGGTCGGGGCGGGAGGGAGACCCTGATGGACCGCGACCCTCCGATGCACCGCGACCCTCCGATGCACCGCGACTCCCTGACGGACCGCGACCGCGACCGCGGCCCCGCGCCGCGCCCCGACGTCCCCGCACCGCGCCCCGACGAGGTGGACCCCGCCGTCCTCGGCGCGCTGCTCGCGCGGCACG
>NZ_RIBZ01000492.1:0-2109 GCF_003721215.1 Streptomyces botrytidirepellens | reverse complement strand
GGCCATGTTCATCTCCTCGTCTTCAAGGGCCCGCCGAAGCGGCGGGCCCGATGGCGACCGTGTCCAACTGCGCGGCTAGCGCCGCAATCGCAAGGTGAACAGGACGCGGGCCGACCCTTTGGCGCTGCGGGCACGGCGCCGAAGGCGGTCGGGCGGGGTGCTGTTAGTTGGTGGGCCAGAGGAAGACGGCGAGCACGGCGTCGTCCGGCCGCGGGTCTTCGGGAATGCGGTAGCGCTCACCGCTGTAACCCGTCTCGGCGCGGTACATCGCGAAGTCAGCGTCGTCGAGCGGCGAGTAGTCGTTCCCCTCGGCGTCCCTGGCGAGAACCACGAGCGTGTCTCCGGGGAGCTCGGCGAGGCGGGCACGCAGGTCAGCAAGGGTCATGGAAATCTCCCGTTCGATCGCGGGGCAGGAACTGGTCGGGCGGGATGAACCGTGGCGGAGACACGGGTTAGGCCCGCAAGCCACGGACCTTCAACCGGATGTCACCAGCAGCGAGCACCAGAGCACCGAGCAGCTGGTCGTGCGTGGGGGCGGCCCGGATGGTGAAGCGAGAAGGCACGGGCGGGACGCGGGTGCCGGGCGCTGAAGGAGACGCAACGCCCCCCGGCACCCGCGTGGGGCCGGTGCTGGGGCATTGGTGGTGCCGGTCGGGCGTCAGGTTGAAGCGCCGCGTCACGCGGTGGGCCTCGGGTGGCAGTCGGCGCCGGACGGCACAAGTGGCCCTCACAGTCAGGGTCGTCGCCGAGTTCCTTCTGAACCAGGACGATGGCGGCGTACGGCATGTTGTTCGTGCACCAGTAACCCGCCTTGTGGTATGTGCGTTGCTCCTGGTTCAGGCGCCGCGCCCATTCGACGTCCTCGTCGAACGAGCGGAGCGCAGAGTCAACGTAGCCGCACCCCAAGATGTCGGCTTGGAGCGGATGGTGGCTTGGATGCTGACCAGGTATGCCGCCAGGCTGGAGAGAGTCGGTCTGGATGCCGGTACTCACGTGCTTCTCCAGCTCGGGCGATGCGCTGGCGAGACGGTGTGCACCGGCCCCGCAGGGCTGCGGGGCCCGTGCACACCAGGAGTTCAGGGGGTGTCGGGGTGCACCGTGACGTTGGTGCCCTGGTGCGCGTGGAGGATGGTCTGCCCGCCGCGGTCGGCGGAGCCGGGCTCCGGTTCAGAGGCAGGGACAGTGTGGATGAGGGCATCCTGGAAGTCGCGCAGAGCTCGAACGGCCGCGCCCTCAGCTTCGGCGGGCCAGTTCGAATCGTGGTCGCGTGCGGTGGCGAAGTCCTCGTTCTCGTCCAGGAGCTCAAGGGCACCCGCGACGGTAGTGATGGCGGCCGGGTAGTCGGTCGCGGGGGCTGTGAGGGCGCTTATGTCGGGGGCAGGCAGGACCGGGGAGCGGTACGCGGGATCGTCGGTGACCAGGACCCCCAGGGCGGCGACGGCCAGGGCCCAGGCGGACTCGCACGCAGCGCGGTCGGCGGGGAGCAGCGCGAGGCCGGCGTCGGCGGCGGCGTCGCCATGGTGGTGGGAGCTGCCGATGCAGGTCTCGGCGGTGACGTTCGCGCCAAGTTGGAGGACGCCCTCGAGCGTGCCCGGCTTGTGATTGTGCGCAGGCTGCCATGCCCATGCGGCCGTCGTGGTGGCGAGGCGTTCCAGGGCGGTGTACCAGCGAGGGCCGGAGTAGCCGTTGGCGCACAGGAGGATGGCGCCGGATTCGGCGTTGAAGGTGATGGTGCCGTTGATCGGGCTGTTGCGGATGCGAGGGCTCTGCTCGAAGAACAGCAGGCCGGTGGGCTGGTCGGCGTGCGTGCGGACGGACAGGGGTGGCGTGGAGGCCATGAGCGCGGTGTAGAGGCCGTTGAAGGTGCCGGTGGCGGTAAGTGCCTGGTGCAAGGTGGAGTAGTGGGTGAACACGCGGGGTCCTTCCCGAGGTGGAGAACCCGCCGGGGCAGTGTGCCGGGCAGGTGCGGCCCCGCAAGCGGCGGGGCGGCGGGATGGACCCTGAGCGAGGTGCTGGTAAGGCCCGCAACTATCACTGCGACGGACGCGGGCGGCAGGCGAAGCAGCGGTTGGGCCGGTGTCGAGGTGGAGCCCATCTGCGGCTCCGCAT
>NZ_RIBZ01000495.1:0-2103 GCF_003721215.1 Streptomyces botrytidirepellens | reverse complement strand
GTGGGGGACAGCCCGCCGCAGGCGCCCCGGGGCCCAGCCGTCCGTGGGCCGCGCCCGGCGGGTCAGGGGGTGGGGGCGTGTTCGGCGATGGCGGCGAAGTCTTCCACCGTCAGGGACTCGCCGCGGGCCTGGGGGGAGATGCCCGCCGCCGTGAGGGCGGCTTCGGCGGCGGGGGCCGAGCCCGCCCAGCCGGAGAGGGCGGCGCGGAGGGTCTTGCGGCGCTGGGCGAAGGCGGCGTCGACGACGGCGAAGACCTCGTCGCGGGAGGCGGTCGTCGCGAGGGGTTCGGCGCGGCGGATGAGGGAGACGAGGCCGGAGTCGACGTTCGGGGCGGGCCAGAAGACGTTGCGGCCGATGGCGCCCGCGCGCTTGACGTGCGCGTACCAGGCGGCCTTGACCGAGGGCACGCCGTAGACCTTGGAGCCGGGCGGGGCGGCCAGGCGGTCGGCGACCTCCGACTGCACCATCACCAGGGTGCGCTCGATGGTGGGGAAGCGGGCGAGCATGTGGAGCAGGACGGGGACCGCGACGTTGTATGGGAGGTTCGCGACCAGGGCGGTCGGGGCGGGCCCCGGGAGGTCGGTGAGGTGCAGCGCGTCGGTGTGGACGAGCGCGAAGCGGTCGGCGCGCTCGGGCAGCCGGGCGGCCACGGTTGCCGGGAGGGCGGCGGCCAGGACGTCGTCGATCTCGACCGCGGTGACCCGGTCGGCCGCCTCCAGCAGGGCCAGGGTCAGGGAGCCGAGACCGGGGCCGACCTCGACGACGACGTCGTCGGGCCGCACCTCGGCGGTGCGCACGATGCGGCGCACCGTGTTGGCGTCGATGACGAAGTTCTGGCCGCGCTGCTTGGTGGGGCGTACGCCGAGGCGGGCCGCGAGGTCGCGGATGTCGGCGGGGCCCAGCAGGGCGGTGGGACCGGGGTCGGGGTCGGTTGAGCTCACCGGGGAAGTTTACGGGGCGGGCGCGACACCGTTCACTGGCGCAGCTTCTGGCCGCAGTGCGGCCAGGGGGCGGAGCCGCGCTGGACGTACAGCTTCTTGGCCCGGTAGGTCTGCTCGGCGGGGGGCGCGTCCTGGGGGGTGCCGTGGCCGCCGAGGGCCTGCCAGGTCTGGCGGTCGAGCTGGTAGAGCCCTCCGTAGCGGCCGGAGCTGTCGACGGCGCCGGGGCGGCCGCCGGATTCGCAGCGGGCCATGGCCTGCCAGTTGAGCCGGTCGGCGCCGGCGACGGCGGTGGGCGGGGTCATGGTGCCGACGCGGACGATGCGGGCGAGGGGCGCCCGGACGGTCTCGGAGCGCACCTTGCGGGGCTTCTGGCGTACGCCGTTGACGGTGCGCACCTTGTAGATGGTGCGCAGGGTGCCGGGGCGGCCTTCCCGGGCGACCAGTTGGGTGCCCTTGAAGAGGGTGGGGTCGGCGCGCCGGATGGTCGGGAAGGGGACCGGCGTCTCGCGGATCTCCCTGCTGCCGGTGATGCGCATGACGGTCACGGTCTGGCCGTCGCGCGGGAAGCTGTCCTGCGGCACGGAGGTGGTGTCGTGGCCGCGCAGGGTGAGCCCGGCGGTGGTGAGGGCTTCGCCGATGGTGGCGGCGTTGGTGCGGATGGTGTGGGCGCGGCCGTCGGCGAGGAAGGTGACGGTGCGCCGGGTGCGGACGTCGAGGTCCAGTCCGCGCCGGGTGATGGCGGCGGAGCGGGAGGCGGACAGGTAGGCGCCGTCGGCGCGTACGCCGAGTTGGCGCAGCGCGCCGTCGACGGTGTCGGCGGTGGTCCACACCCGGCGGCGTTCGCCGTCGACGGTGAGGGTGACGGGGCGGCCGTAACGGACGGCGATCTCGGCGCCGCTGGTGAGGGGTTGGCCGGGGGCGGGGGCGACGATGTCGTGCGGGCTGACCGCGACGTCCTCGTCGGCGAGGAGTTCGGCCACGTCGTCGGCGTAGGTGTGGAGGGTGCGCGCGTGGCCGTCGACGCTGAGCCGTACGGCCTTGTCCTGGGCAACGAAGGCGGAGGTGCCCCCGGCCAGGGCGGCGACCACGAGCGCCTGGGGCAGCAGCCGCCGCATCGGGTCGGTGCGGGCCGGGGCGCGTCCGCGCCGGGCGGCTCGGCGGG
>NZ_RIBZ01000494.1:0-2102 GCF_003721215.1 Streptomyces botrytidirepellens | reverse complement strand
GTCGCCGTGGCGGCCGTCGCCGCCGCCGGGGCGAGGCCGCCGACGCCGAGGGCGGCGAGGGTCGTGCCGAGGGCGAGGACGGCGCGGCCTACGAGGACGAGGCGCAGTCCGAGGGCGAGACCGGCGAGGAGCCGGGCGCCGCCGAGGAGGAGACCGCCGAGGCCGGTGAGCCGGGCGGTGGCAGCTCCAGCAGCAGCCGTCGCCGCCGCCGTCGCCGCCGTCGCAGCGGGGACGCCGCCGAGGGTGAGTCGGGCGGTGACGACCCGGAGCGCACGGTCGTCAAGGTCCGCGAGCCCCGGAAGAAGGAAGAGACGAGCTCCGACGAGGTCCAGTCGATCAAGGGCTCGACGCGTCTGGAGGCGAAGAAGCAGCGCCGCCGCGAGGGCCGCGAGCAGGGCCGCCGCCGGGTGCCGATCATCACCGAGGCCGAGTTCCTGGCCCGCCGCGAGGCGGTCGAGCGGGTGATGGTCGTCCGGCAGAACGGCGAGCGCACCCAGATCGGCGTGCTGGAGGACAACGTCCTCGTCGAGCACTTCGTCAACAAGGAGCAGGCCACCAGCTACGTCGGCAACGTCTACCTGGGCAAGGTCCAGAACGTGCTGCCGTCGATGGAGGCCGCCTTCGTCGACATCGGCAAGGGCCGCAACGCCGTGCTGTACGCGGGCGAGGTCAACTTCGAGGCGCTGGGGCTGTCCAACGGGCCGCGCCGCATCGAGACCGCCCTGAAGTCCGGGCAGTCCGTGCTCGTCCAGGTCACCAAGGACCCGATCGGCCACAAGGGCGCCCGGCTGACCAGCCAGGTCTCCCTGCCCGGCCGCTACCTGGTGTACGTCCCCGAGGGCTCCATGACGGGCATCAGCCGCAAGCTGCCCGACACCGAGCGCGCCCGGCTGAAGCAGATCCTCAAGAAGATCGTCCCCGAGGACGCGGGCGTGATCGTCCGCACCGCCGCGGAGGGCGCGAGCGAGGACGAGCTGGCCCGCGACGTCCAGCGGCTCCAGGCGCAGTGGGAAGAGATCAAGAAGAAGGCGAAGAGCGGCAACGCGCCGACGCTGCTCTACGGCGAGCCGGACATGACCGTCCGGGTCGTCCGCGACATCTTCAACGAGGACTTCTCCAAGGTCATCGTGAGCGGCGAGGACGCCTGGCAGACCATCCACGGCTATGTCTCGCACGTCGCGCCCGACCTCGTCGACCGGCTCCAGAAGTGGAACTCGGACGTCG
The DNA here is from genome assembly GCF_003721215.1 of Streptomyces botrytidirepellens. NCBI lineage: Bacteria > Bacillati > Actinomycetota > Actinomycetes > Kitasatosporales > Streptomycetaceae > Streptomyces > Streptomyces botrytidirepellens. Next base: position 878 of record NZ_RIBZ01000494.1, on the reverse strand, counting down.
ACGTCTTCGCCACGTACCGGATCGACGAGCAGCTGATGAAGGCGCTGGACCGCAAGGTCTGGCTGCCCAGCGGCGGCTCCCTGGTGATCGACCGGACCGAGGCGATGGTCGTGGTCGACGTCAACACCGGCAAGTTCACCGGCCAGGGCGGCAACCTGGAGGAGACGGTCACCAGGAACAACCTGGAGGCGGCCGAGGAGATCGTGCGCCAGCTGCGGCTGCGCGACCTCGGCGGCATCATCGTGATCGACTTCATCGACATGGTGCTGGAGTCCAACCGCGATCTGGTGCTGCGGCGGCTGCTGGAGTGCCTGGGCCGGGACCGTACGAAGCACCAGGTGGCGGAGGTCACCTCGCTCGGCCTGGTCCAGATGACCCGTAAGCGGGTCGGCCAGGGCCTGCTGGAGTCGTTCTCCGAGTCCTGCGTCCACTGCAACGGCCGCGGCGTGATCGTCCACATGGACCAGCCGACGGTGGCCGGCGGCGGTGGCGGCGGCAAGCGCAAGAAGAAGAAGTCCGGCGGCCAGCAGGCGCCCGCGCCGGAGGAGGCCGCCGTCGTCGAGGCCGAGACGGTCGTCGAGGCCGCCGAGGAGATCGCGGCGGAGGTCGCGGAGCCGAAGGCGCTGCCGGAGCCGGTCTTCGCGGCCGACGAGGAGCTGTACAGCAGCGCCGCCGAGGCCGAGGCCGCCGCGAGCCGTGGGCGTACCCGCCGCCGGGCGACCCGCAAGGTGTCCGCCCCGGCGGGCGCCCCGAAGAGTGCCGAGCAGCCGGAGGCCGTGGTGGTCAGGGCGGACGAGCCGAAGGAGGCGCCCGCCGAGGCGCCCGAGGCCGCCGCTCCCGCTCCCGCCCCCGAGCCGGAGGCGGCCGCCGAGCCGGAG
>NZ_RIBZ01000496.1:0-2091 GCF_003721215.1 Streptomyces botrytidirepellens | reverse complement strand
GCCCGACCGCTTCCACGCAGTCCTCACCCTGGCCAGCACACTCATCTGGCTCACACCATGATCGACAAGACGTCCCCTAGGGGCCGGCATCCGCCCGGCTGCCGACCATCCGGGTGGTAAAGCCCACCGGTTACGGGCTGTCGCCCACAAGATTGTGGGGTGCCGACAGGGCTCTCCACCCTTGCGGGTCCCAGGTAAGGGGAAATCCGCTGTCCAGTTCTGTTCCGCCTGCCCACGAAAACGGGCCCGACGTTGTATGGAATTGACATGCGTTTCCGGGGGTCGGGGAACGTACCGTCGTTCCATGACCAATCTCGAAGGTGCGCCCGAAGTGGCGAGTGACGTCCGCGGGCGCGTCGCCGAGCTGCACGCGATCCGCGAGCAGGCTCGGCGCGGCCCGAGCGAGCGGGCGACCGAGGCCCAGAAGGCCAAGGGCAAGCTGACGGCTCGCGAGCGGATCGATCTCCTGCTGGACGAGGGGTCCTTCAACGAGGTGGAGCCGCTGCGGCGGCACCGCGCGACCGGATTCGGGCTCGAGGCGAAGAAGCCCTACACCGACGGGGTCGTCACCGGCTGGGGGACCGTCCACGGGCGGACGGTGTTCGTGTACGCACACGACTTCCGGATCTTCGGCGGAGCGCTGGGCGAGGCCCACGCCACCAAGATCCACAAAATCATGGACATGGCCATCTCGGCCGGGGCGCCGCTGGTGTCCCTCAACGACGGCGCCGGGGCCCGCATCCAGGAGGGCGTCTCGGCGCTCGCGGGCTACGGCGGCATCTTCCAGCGCAACACCAAGGCGTCCGGCGTCATCCCGCAGATCAGCGTGATGCTCGGCCCGTGCGCCGGTGGCGCCGCCTACTCCCCGGCGCTCACGGACTTCGTGTTCATGGTCCGCGAGACGTCCCAGATGTTCATCACCGGACCCGATGTGGTCCAGGCGGTGACCGGGGAGAAGGTCACCCAGAACGGCCTGGGCGGCGCGGACGTGCACGCCGAGACCTCGGGCGTGTGCCACTTCGCGTACGACGACGAGGAGACCTGCCTGGAGGAGGTGCGCTACCTCCTCTCGCTGCTGCCGCAGAACAACCGGGAGAACCCGCCGGTCGCCGAGGCCGACGACCCGGCCGACCGGCGCGGCGAGTCGCTGCTCGACCTCGTCCCGGCCGACGGCAACCGCCCGTACGACATGCGCAAGGTCATCGAGGAGATCGTCGACGACGGCGAGTACCTGGAGGTCCACGAGCGCTGGGCGACCAACATCATCTGCGCGCTGACCCGGCTCGACGGCCAGGTCGTGGGCATCATCGCCAACCAGCCGCAGTCGCTGGCCGGAGTGCTGGACATCGAGGCGTCGGAGAAGTCCGCGCGCTTCATCCAGATGTGCGACGCGTTCAACATCCCGCTGATCACCTTCCTCGACGTGCCCGGCTTCCTGCCCGGCGTCGACCAGGAGCACGGCGGGATCATCCGGCACGGCGCCAAGATGCTGTACGCGTACTGCAACGCGACCGTGCCGCGGATCTCGGTCATCCTGCGCAAGGCGTACGGCGGCGCGTACATCGTCATGGACTCCCAGTCCATCGGTGCCGACCTGACCTACGCCTGGCCGACCAACGAGATCGCGGTGATGGGCGCCGAGGGCGCCGCCAACGTGATCTTCCGCCGTCAGATCGCCGACGCGGACGACCCCGAGGCCATGCGCGCGCGCATGGTCAAGGAGTACAAGTCCGAGCTGATGCACCCCTACTACGCGGCCGAGCGGGGCCTGGTGGACGACGTCATCGACCCGTCCGAAACCCGTGAGGTCCTGATCCGGTCCCTGGCGATGCTGCGCGACAAGCACGCCGACCTGCCGTCCCGCAAGCACGGCAACCCGCCGCAGTAACGCCCACGAGGGAGACGAAGACACCGTGAGCACGCCCACCGACATCGCCGATACCGCCGCCACGGCGGCCACCCTGGTCCGGGTCGAGAAGGGCCACGCCGACGCCGAGGAGCTGGCCGCGGTCACCGCCGTGCTGCTCGCCCGCGCGGCCGCCACCGCCGGTCACGCCCGTGACGGCGCCGCGGCCCGCCCGCGCCGCAGCG
>NZ_RIBZ01000498.1:0-2087 GCF_003721215.1 Streptomyces botrytidirepellens | reverse complement strand
CCCCGGCGGGGCAGGGGGCGCGCCGTGCGTTCGTCTCGTCAGGCGGTCAGGCGGTCAGGCGGCGGACCGCCGCCGCCACGCGCTCGTCCGTCGCGGTGAACGCGACGCGGACGTGTGCCCCGCCCGCCGCGCCGTAGAACTCGCCGGGCGCCACCAGGATGCCCAGCCCGGCCAGCGCGCCCACGGTGTCCCAGCACGGCTCGTCGCGGGTCGCCCACAGGTACAGCGACGCCTCGCTGTACTCGACACGGAAGCCGTACCCCTCCAGCGCGCCGCGCAGCGCCGCCCGCCGCGCCTCGTAGCGCTCGCGCTGCTCCGCGACGTGCTTGTCGTCGCCGAGCGCGGCGACCGTCGCGGCCTGCACCGGCGCGGGCACGATCATCCCGCCGTGCTTGCGGATCTTCAGCAGTTCGCCGAGCACGCTCTCGTCACCGGCGAGGAACGCCGCCCGGTAGCCCGCCAGGTTGGACCGCTTGGACAGCGAGTGGACCGCGACCAGCCCGTCGAAGCTCCCGCCGGAGATCTCCGGGTGCAGGACGGACATCGGGTCCGCCTCCCAGCCCAGCTCCAGGTAGCACTCGTCGCTGACCAGCAGCACCCCGTGCGCCCGCGCCCACGCGACCGCGGCCCGCAGCTCGTCCTTGGACAGCACCCGGCCGGTGGGGTTGGACGGCGAGTTCAGCCACAGCAGCTTCAGCCCCGCCGGGTCCAGCTCCGTCGGCTCGTCGTACGGCACCGGCTCGGCGCCCGCGAGCCGCGCGCCCACCTCGTACGTCGGGTAGGCGAGCCGCGGGAAGGCGACCTTGTCGCCGGGGCCGAGGCCGAGCTGTGCGGGCAGCGAGGCCACCAGTTCCTTCGAGCCGACCACCGGCAGCACCTGGGTGTGGGTGACCCCCTCCGCGCCCAGCCGCCGCTCGACCCAGCCGGTCAGCGCGTCCCGCAGCGCGGGGGTGCCCCAGACGGTCGGATAGCCGGGGCTGTCCGCGGCGTCGGCCAGCGCGGTGCGGATCAGCTCGGGGACCGGGTCGACGGGGGTGCCCACCGAGAGGTCGACGATGCCGTCCGGATGGGCGGCGGCGGTCGCCTTGTACGGTTCGAGCCGGTCCCAGGGGAAGACCGGGAGGCGGGCGGAGACGGGTGGCACGGGGGCTCGCTTTCTTTCTCTTTTGAACAGCCCGGGTTCAAGCCCGGGAACAGCCCGGGGCCGGGGCCCCGGGAATCCCGGTGGGATGCCCGGGAAACAGCCCGGTCCCGCAGGCCACATGCCATACGGGACCGAAGGCCGCGCCGGGTCTACTTCCCGGGCAGGGTCACTCGTCGTGCTCCTGCGGCGGAAGCGCGGCGATGAACGGGTGGTCGCGCTCGATCAGGCCGAGCTTGCTCGCACCGCCGGGCGAACCGAGCTCGTCGAAGAACTCGACGTTCGCCTTGTAGTAGTCCTTCCACTCTTCCGGAGTGTCGTCCTCGTAGAAGATCGCCTCGACCGGGCAGACCGGCTCACAAGCCCCGCAGTCGACGCATTCGTCCGGGTGGATGTACAAGGACCGCTGGCCCTCGTAGATACAGTCGACGGGGCACTCCTCGATGCACGCCTTGTCCTTCAGGTCGACACAAGGCTGCGCGATGACGTAGGTCACGCTGTCGTTCCTCCTCTTAGGGCTGTATCGCGCGGGAGCGCGGCGTCGTCGATGCCCGCACCTAGTATCTCCGTTCCTGGGCACCAGACGCACATGAGGGGTTGGCAGAGCAGTGGATTTCACCACCGGCGGACGACTCGAAGTCCGAATCACCCCCGATGACGTGCACAAACGAGTATCGGTGAGGCTGCTTACGGGCGACCGGAGCGGCTCGGATAAGTTCACGGACGTGGTCGGGGTTCTCACATCGTGGACCGGAGGTGTGCTGCACATCACCCGACGCACCGGCGAGTCCGTCCGGATCGAGGAGTCGTCGCTGGTCGCGGGCAAGGTGGTGCCCGCCGCACCGGCCCGCCGCCGGGGCCCCGCGGCGAACGCGCGCGAGCTGGACCGGGTCGCCGCCCGCGCCTGGCCGCCCACCGAGCGCGAGCCGCTGGGCGAGTGGGAGCT
>NZ_RIBZ01000490.1:0-2036 GCF_003721215.1 Streptomyces botrytidirepellens | reverse complement strand
GCCGCGGCGGTGCAGCGCGACGGCCGCCTCGGCGGCGAGCCGCCGCAGCGACGCGGGGGGCGGCGGGTCGTCCGCCGTGGCCAGCACGGAGCCGTCGGTCCCGATGAGCATGGCAGGGCCCCCGGCGCGCCGGGTGAGCTGGTCGAGCATGGCCCGTACCGCCCCGCGCCGGGCGGCGAGCCGGGCGAGGGCGAGCACGTCGTCGGCGCGTTCCGCTCGCGCGCCGGAGGGCGAAGCTGCCATGGAACCGCACCTTAGTTCCTCCGGTCCGGCGCTGGTGAGGCCCCTTTCGGCGGCCGATATCGTCGGCGGGGTGTCCGCCGTCATAGCTGCCATGATCACTGCCGTCGTCGGTGTCCTCGGCACGCTCTTCGCGCCCCTGCTGCACCAGCGGTTGACGGTGCGTCAGCGCGCGGAGGAGGTCCGCACCGAGGACCGCCGCCGCCGTTTCGAGGAGCGCCGGGCCGCCTACACCGCCATGAACCGCGCCTCCCGGCAGTTCCACACCCTCCTCAAGGACGCGCTGCACCGCATCCGGGACGGCGTCTACACGGACGACGACCGCGCCCGGCTGGAGGAGGCCCGGCGCGACTACCGGGACCAGTACGCCGAGGCCCAGATGATCGTCCCCGAACGCGTCCTCGCCGCCTCCCGCGACCTGAACACCGTCCTGGCCGGTATCGACGCGGTGGCCAAGCGCATCGACCGCGGTCTCCCCCGGGAGGGCGAGACCGCCGCGGTCGCGCTGCTCGAACTGAAGGACGCCGAGCCGCGGCTGTCGGAGATGCGGCGCATCATGCGCGAGGACCTGGGCCTCACGGACTGAGGCGGCGCAATGACGTGCCGGGTAATCGACGGTTCCCCGGGGCCGCGCGAGGGTGGTCCCCCAACGGCCGTCGCATGGCAGCCGCCGCGAATCCGCCGGGAGGAACCATGACCGTCTACGCCCTGGCCCACCTGCGAGACCGTAGTCCGCACCCCGACATCGTCGAGTACCTGGAGCGCATCCAGGCCACCCTCGACCCCTACCACGCCCGCTTCGTCATCCACGGAGCCCCGGTGGAGGTGGTGGAGGGGACGTGGCCGGGCAGCGTGGTCCTGATCGAGTTCCCGGACGTGGTGCGGGCCCGGGAGTGGTACGCGTCGCCCGCGTACCAGGACATCCTGCCGCTGCGGACGGACCACATCGAGGGGGACGTGGTCCTCCTGGAGGGCGTGGGCCCGGACTACGACCCGGTCGAACGCGCCGCCAAACTCCGCGCGGCAGACGCGGGGTACTCGGCCGAGGTCTAGCCCCCGGCGCCACGGCTCAGCGGCCCACCGCGTAGCCCTGGGCGCCGCGGGGGTTGGCTCCGGCCAGCAGGACGCCCGTCTCCGGGTCGCGCGCCACCGCGCACAGCCGGCCCTCCGACCATGCCTCGCCCACCGCCACGTCGTGGCCGCGGCGGCGCAGTTCCGCCAGCGCGGGCTCGCCGATCCGCGGCTCCACGACGACCCGGCCCGCCGTCATCGCGCGGGGGTGGAAGGAGCCGGGGAAGCTCTCCTGGTGCCAGTTGGGGGCGTCGATGGCGCCTTGGAGGTCGAGCCCGGAGCGTACGGCCGCGTCGCCGCGCAGGGCGACGTGGAGGAAGAAGTGCAGGCTCCACTGGTCCTGCTGGTCGCCGCCCGGTGTGCCGAACGCGAGGACCGGGGTGTCGCCGCGCAGCGCGAGCGACGGGGTGAGGGTGGTGCGCGGGCGGCGGCCGGGGGTCAGGGAGTTCGGCAGGCCGGGGTCCAGCCAGGCCATCTGGAGCCGGGTGCCGAGCGGGAAGCCGAGCGCGGGGATGACGGGGTTGGACTGGAGCCAGCCACCGCTGGGGGTGGCGGCGACCATGTTGCCCCAGCGGTCGACGACGTCGAGGTGGCAGGTGTCGCCCCGGGTGGCGCCGTCCGCGCCGACGGCAGGTTCGCCGCCCACGGTCGGCGCGCCGCCGACGGTCGGTTCCCTGCCGACGGCCGGGCCCCCGCCGACGGTCGGCTCGCCGCTGCCCGGCGCG
>NZ_RIBZ01000489.1:0-2024 GCF_003721215.1 Streptomyces botrytidirepellens | reverse complement strand
GCCGCACCGGTGGCGGCCGCGGGCTGCGCGGCATCGCCGAGCGCGCGGCGCTGCTGCGCGGCAGCTGCGCCTGGGACACCGTGGACGGCCGGTGGCGGCTGACGGTCCGGCTCCCCCTGGGGGCCGCCCGGTGACCGCGCCGCCGCCCCTGCGCATCGTGCTGGCCGACGACGAGCGGATGGTCCGCACCGCGCTGCGCGCGATCCTGTCCTGCGAACCGGACCTGGAGGTGGTGGGCGAGGCGGGCAGCGGCGCCGAGGCCGTCCCGCTGGTCCGCGAACTGCGCCCGGACATCGTGCTGATGGACGTCCGGATGCCGGACATCGACGGCATCCGCGCCACCGAGCAGATCCTGCGGACCGTGGCCGAACCGCCGCGCATCATCGTGGTGACCACCTTCGAGAACGACGCGTACGTGTACGACGCGCTGCGCGCCGGAGCCAGCGGCTTCCTGCTCAAGCGGGCCCGCGCGGACGATCTCGTCCAGGCGGTACGGCTGGTCGCGCGCAGCGACTCGCTGCTGTTCCCCGCCGCCGTACGCGCCCTGGCCGCCGAACACGCCGCCGCCGCGGGCGACCGCGACGCGGCCCGCGCCCTGCGCGACCGGCTCTCCGAGCGGGAGGCCGACGTGCTGCGGCTGATGGCCGCCGGGCTGTCGAACGCCGAGATCGCCGCCCGGCTCACGGTCGGCCCGGCGACCGTCAAGACGCACGTCGCCGCGGTCCTCGGCAAGCTCGGCGTCCGGGACCGCACCCAGGCGGTGATCGCGGCGTACGAGTGCGGTTTCGTCAGGCCGGACTGATACAGGGCTGACATCCGCCTCCCGGGGTGGTCTCCTGTGACCGGCCAAAGCCATGGCCAATGCCGTGAGAGGAGACCGCCATGGAGTACGCACGACTGGGCACCTCGGGGATCAAGGTGTCGCGGATCTGCCTGGGCATGATGAGCTACGGCGACCCCGCGTACCGGGCGTGGCAGCTGGACATCGACGCGTCCCGGCCGATCGTGCGGCGGGCGGTGGAGAGCGGGGTGACGTTCTTCGACACCGCCGACATGTACGCCGTCGGCCGCAGCGAGGAGATCACCGGCGAGCTGCTGGCCGAGTGCTTCCCGCACCGCGACGACTATGTGCTGGCCACCAAGGTCTACAACCCGATGGGCCCGGGCCCCAACGACCGGGGCCTGTCCCGCAAGCACATCCTGGCCGGGATCGACGCCTCGCTGCGGCGGCTGGGCACCGACCACGTGGACCTGTACCAGATCCACCGCTACGACCACGAGACGCCCATCGAGGAGACGATGGAGGCGCTCCACGACGTGGTGCGCGCCGGGAAGGCCCGCTACATCGGCGCGTCCTCGATGTACGCGTGGCAGTTCGCGAAGGCCCAGCACACGGCCGACACCCACGGCTGGACGCGGTTCGTCTCCATGCAGAACCACTACAACCTGCTGTACCGGGAGGAGGAGCGGGAGATGAACCCGCTCTGCCTCGACCAGGGCGTCGGCGTCATCCCGTGGAGCCCCCTCGCCCGCGGCCTGCTGGCCGGAACCCGCGACCGCGACCGCACCGGCCCCACCACCCGCGCCGCCAACGACCCCTTGGTCGAGCGGTGGTACGCGGACGCCGACTTCGACATCGTCGACGCGGTGCGCGAGGTCGCCGGTGAGCGCGGCGTCTCCCCCGCCCAGGTAGCCCTGGCCTGGCTGCTGAGCCGCCCCGCCGTGACCGCGCCGATCGTCGGCGCCACGAAGCTGTCCCACCTGGAGGACGCGGTGGCGGCGGTGGACCTGACCCTCACGGAGGAAGAGACAACCCGCCTGGAGTCCCCCTACCGCCCCCGCCCCATCATGGGCCACCAGTAACGTCCACAACCCGCGCGCCCAGCGACCCGACCTGCCCCGCCGCCCGCTCGCAGCCCGCACAGCTGGCGGGCTGCTGCCCCCACGCGCCCGGCGAACCGGCCCGGACCGGCCTGCCCCGCCGCCCCTGGGCGGGCCGCAGGCCCGGCAGGGCGCCCACCGGA
>NZ_RIBZ01000488.1:0-2024 GCF_003721215.1 Streptomyces botrytidirepellens | reverse complement strand
GGCGGCGCCTCGGCCGCCCCGGCGGACGTCGCGCACCCCGGCGCGCTGCACGGCGCCGGGGATCTGCACCGCGCCAAGGTGCGTGTGGCGGCGGGCGACGACCCGTGGCTGGCGGGCTGGAAGAGACTGACCGCCAACCGGCACTCCGCGAGCGCCTGGCAGCCCAGGCCCCAGGCCACCGTCGTCCGCGGTGGCGCCGGTCAGAACTACCCCACCCTGTACCACGACGTCCACGCCGCGTATCAGAACGCCCTGCGCTGGAGGATCGGCGGCACCAAGGCGAACGGCGACACCGCCGTCGCGATCCTCAACGCCTGGTCGGCCACGCTGAAGGAGATCACCGGCAACGCGGACCGCTTCCTGGCCGCCGGTCTCTACGGCTACCAGTTCGCGAACGCCGCCGAGCTGATGCGCGGCTACGACGGCTTCGACCTCGCCCGCTTCCAGTCGATGATGCAGCGCGTCTTCCAGCCGCTCAACGAGGACTTCCTCACCCGCCACAACGGCGCCTGCGTCACCAACTACTGGGCCAACTGGGACCTCTGCACCACCGCATCGCTCATGGCGATCGGCATCCTCCGCGACGACACCACCGCGTTCGACCGCGCCGTGACGTACATGAAGTCCGGCGAGGGAAACGGCTCCATCCGGCGCGCCATCCCCTTCGTGTACGACGGCCAGGGGCTCGCCCAGTGGCAGGAGAGCGGCCGCGACCAGGGCCACACCATGATGGGCATGGGGCAGCTGGGCGCGATCTGCGAGATGGCCTGGAACCAGGGCGTCGACCTGTACGGCTACGACGACAACCGGTTCATGAAGGCCGCCGAGTACGTCGCGAAGTACAACCTCGGCCAGGACGTGCCCTTCACCACCTACACCTGGGGCACCGGCCAGAACTGCGCCCAGCGGTCGCAGACGGTGATCTCCGACGCGGGGCGTGGCCAGATTCGCCCCGTCTGGGCGTCTTTGCACTACCACTACGCGCGGCGCCGCGGGCTCTCCGTCCCCTTCATCACGGCGATGACTGAGAAGGTGGGCGTCGAGGGCGGGGGCGGCGACTACGGGCCGAACAGCGGAGGCTTCGACCAGCTCGGCTTCGGGACGCTCCTCTACGCGAAGTGATCGCCCCGTACGAGAAGGGACAGCGGGAGGACGGTGTGAACGGGCGGCAGTGGCGCGCCACCATCGCGGCGGCGCAGAACGGCGACCGGCGCGCGCTCGACGAGCTGATCGAGGGCTGGCTGCCGCTCGTCTACAACATCGTCGGACGGGCGCTGAACGGCCACGCGGACGTGGACGACGTCGTGCAGGAGACCATGCTGCGCGCCGTGCACGGCCTGGGCTCGCTGCGCGATCCGGACGGCTTCCGGTCCTGGCTGGTCGCCATCGCCATGCGCCAGATACGCGACCGGGCGCGTCGGCGGACCGCCGACGCGCTGCCGGATGACACCCGCGGCGCCCCGGACTTCGCCGAACTGACCGTGCTGCGGCTCCAGTTGGAGGGGCAGCGGCGGGAGGTCGCGGAGGCGGTGCGCTGGCTCGCGGACGAGGACCGGGAACTGCTGTCGCTGTGGTGGCTGGAGGTCGCGGGCGAACTCACCCGGCGCGAGCTGGCGGCGGCCGTCGGCATCAGCCGTCAGCACGCGGCCGTGCGGGTCCAGCGGATGAAGGCGCGCCTGGAGACCGCGCGGGGCATCGTCCGGGCGCTCGACTCCTCGTGTCCGGACCTGCGCGAGGTGGCCGAGGGCTGGGACGGACGGCCGGATTCGGTGTGGCGCAAGCGGCTGGCCCGGCACATCCGGGGGTGTGCGCGCTGCTCCGGAGGGCGCGAGGATGCCGTACCGGCCGAGCGGCTGCTGGTCGGCATCGCGCTGGTGCCGCTGCCGGTCGGCTTCACGCTCGCGACGGCGCTGGGCGGCAAGACGGCGGCCGCGGCAACGACGGCTGCGGCCGCCTCGGCCGCGGCCCCGGCGGGCTGGTCGGCCAAGGTGCTCGGCGCGCTGGCCAAGCCCGCGGTGGCGGTG
>NZ_RIBZ01000491.1:0-2008 GCF_003721215.1 Streptomyces botrytidirepellens | reverse complement strand
CGGCCTCGGCCCGGGGCGGCTCGGGACGGCGCACCGGGCCCGGGGCGGCTCGGCCGGGGAGGAACGTGGGCGGGACCGCCGGGCCCGTCCTGGTGCCGGTGGCGGCCGGGTCGGGGCCCGGGCCCTCGTCGGACGGGTGCTGGCCGGACGGCGGTCGTGCGGTCACGGGGTGGTCCTCCCGGGGGTGTCGGAGGCGGGTGTCGGAGGCGGGTATTGGAGGGGGGCTCGGCGGGGGTCAGCGGACGGCGGCGGCCAGTCGGCGGATCGCGGTCATCGGGACCGGCAGCCAGTCGGGGCGGTGGCGGGCCTCGTAGAGGACCTCGTACACCGCCTTGTCGGTCTCATGGGCGCGCAGCAGCTCCGGTTCGTCGCGCGGATCCGTACCGGAGCCCTCCGCGTACCCCGCGCAGTAGGCGCCACGCATGCGCCCGGCCCAGTCCTGCGGCGTGTCGTGGCCGCCCACGGCCGCCGCGTAGTCGAAGGAGCGGAGCATGCCCGCGATGTCGCGGACCGGCGGCTGCGGGCGACGGCGTTCGGCGAGCGGACGGGACGGCTCGCCCTCGAAGTCGATCAGCGACCACTGCCGTTCCGCCGTCAGCAGGGCCTGCCCGAGGTGCAGATCGCCGTGGATGCGCTGGGCCGCCCAGGTGCGCCCGGTGCGGCCGAGGGCGGCGACGTCCTCGTACGCGGCGTGCAGCGCGGCCCGGTACGGCTGGAGCGCGGGCACCGCGGCGGCGGCCGAGTCGAGGCGTTCGCTCATGGCGGCCGCGAGGTGTTCGATCTGCGGGCGGCGCAGTACGGAGACGGGGAGCGCGTCGGCCATCGCGAGGTGCACCTCGGCGGTGGCGTGACCGAGGGCGTGCGCGGCGTCGGTGAAGTCGGCGCGCACGGCGAGGGCGTCGAGGGCGAGCTGCCAGCCGTCGGTGGACCCGGCGAGGTAGGGCTGGAGGACGCCGAGGGTGAACGGCTCCGGCCGCGGACCGGGCCCCTCCGGCGGCGGGGCGGCCTCGAACCAGGCGGCGGGGGCGGGCACCCGGGTGCAGCCGGTGCGGGCGAGGGCGAGGGGGAGTTCGAGGTCGGGGTTGGTGCCGGGGCTGACCCGCCGGAAGAGCTTGAGGATGAACGTATCTCCGTACACCACCGAGGAGTTGGACTGCTCGGCCGTCATCAGCCGGGGCGGCAGGATGGAGGGGATGGCGCTGGAGGGTTCGCGTACGAAGCGCAGGGGGTCCAGGCGGCCGGGGACGCGGAGCCGCTCCAGGAGCAGCGAGGCGAGGCGGGGGTCGGCCAGCGCCTCGTACACGGTACGGCCGTCCAGCGGGCCGCCGCTGGGGCGGCCGATGAGCGCGGGGGCGAGGGAGGGCGGCAGGGTCGTGCGGACGCCGAGCAGGATCTGGTAGCAGTCGCTGGCGGCCGCGCCGCGGCGGTGGCCGCAGCCGAAACCGTGGCGGTGGCCGGGCGGTTCCGACTGCTGGGCGCGGATGAGCAAATGGAGTAACCCGGGGGTCGTGCCGCCCGGCGGGCTGGGCAGTATCTCGGTCGCGGAGACGAGGGCGAAGCCGGTGACGGGGCGGCCCTTGCCCGCGAACCAGCGCTGCCGGGGGAGCCACTCGGCGAGCAGCGGCGCGAGCGAGCCGAGCAGCCCGGTCCCCGGCCCGTCCGGGCCTCGGGCCGCCGTGCTGGCGGCGGCGGTTGGTGCGGTAGCGGTCGGCGGGTGGTGTGCCCCCCGGGAGAATGAAGCTTCCGGCATGGCGTCGCGTCCTTTCCCCGGGCACACGACAGATCAGGGCAAAGTGTCCCGGATTGCGGCATTGACTGTGCGACGGTGCGGGACGTGTCGGGCGAGGATCGTCCGTACGGTGAGTACGGAGTACGCGATCGGCTCCGCCGGTGGCGGTAGTAGTCAGAGTGCCCATGAACCCATGACGAAAACGCCGCCCCGGCCCGAAGGGGCCCTTTTCCCCCACCCCGCCCCTTCCCGACCCCGGGGGCTTGCCCCGGGGTCGGG
>NZ_RIBZ01000487.1:0-1991 GCF_003721215.1 Streptomyces botrytidirepellens | reverse complement strand
GGCGGCGGCTGCGCGCGGACGACGCGGCGTCGTAGGGCTCAGCCGGCCGCGGCCGCGGCCGCGCGCCGCCGCCGGATCAGGGTGACGCCGAGGATGCCGACCAGCGCGCCGCCCAGGGCGTAGGCGGTCAGCACCGCGACGTTGGCGGCGATGCCGTGGCCGGAGAAGTACATGAGGTGGCGCACCGCGTGGGTGGCGGCGCCGTTGGGGAGGGCGGGGCTGAGCGCCCGCCAGAACGGGGGCAGCAGCTCGGGGCCGTACGCGCCACCGGCGCTGGGGTTGCCGAGGACCACGAACAGCAGGATCGTGACGCCGATGCCCAGGACACCGAAGAGCACCTGGAAGGCGATCGTCATGGCGGCGGCGCCGAAGACGACCAGCGCTCCGATCGCCGACAGGGCGAGGAAGTGTCCGTTCAACGCGCCGAGCAGCGGGCCCACGATCGCCGCGCCGCCCAGACCGGACAGCACCGCGTACGGCACGGCCGCGAGCAGTCGCCGCCCGGCGCCGCGCGCCGTGGCCGGGCGGGCGCCGAGGGACACGCCCAGCAGCGCGGCGAGCAGATAGCCGCCCACCGTCCAGCCCACCACCAGGTAGAAGCTGCTCAGGCCCCGGGCGTCGCCCGCCTGCGCGGGAAAGGCGTCGACGACGGAGGCGCTGCGGTTCTGAGCCTTCTCGGCCTTCTCGATCACCGTCTCCAGGGCGCTCGCCGTGGAGGCGCCACCGGCACCGGCGGTCAGGAGGGTGTCGGTGCGGGATCCGGGCTTCACGATCAGCACGCCGCTGATCTCCCCCGTACGCAGCCGCTCGCGCGCCGTGGCCTCGTCGGTGGCGGTGGCCTTCAGCGGGTGGCCGGGGATCGCGTTGAGCTTCTTCACCGCGTCCGGGGCCATCCGCTCCGGTGCCGCGACCGCGATGGGGATGCGGTGCGGCTGGGGGTGGTGGAACGCCCCCACGTACGACAGGACGAATCCCAATTGCAGCAGCAGCGCGCCGATGAGCATCGCCGCGATGCGCGCCGGGACCGCGCCGCGCAGCCGGGCCCACAGCCCCCGGCCCTTCTTCGGCTGGTCCGCGTCCGGCTCGACGCTCCGCGCCGGGGTCTCCACGTGGTCCGTGTCCGCCTGACTCACTGATCCGCACTTCCTCAATCACCGATGGGTTCGATACATGACTGTATCGGATACGCGAGTGTATCGAACTAGGATGTGACCCATGACGGAAGCCAGTAACAGCGCACTCGACCGCCGGGCGCTGCGCAGCGGACGACGTGCGGACGGCACCCCCACGCGCGTCACCCGGCGCCGGGCCGAGACCCGGGAACGTCTGCTGGCGGCGGCGCTCACGGTCTTCGCGGAGCGCGGCTTCGGCCGCGTGGGAATCGAGGAGATCTGCGAGGCCGCCGGGTACACGCGCGGCGCCTTCTACTCCAACTTCGACAGCCTCGACGAGCTGTTCTTCGCCCTCTACGAGCGGCAGGCCGCGCTCGTGACGGCCCAGGTGCAGGACGCGCTGGACGGCGCCACCCCCGACGAGGGCCTGGACGCCCTGATGGACCGGGTGGTGGGCGCGCTGCTCATCGACCGCACCTGGGTGCTCGTACGCACCGACTTCATGCTGTACGCGGCGCGCAATCCGGACACGGCGGCGGCGCTGATCCGGCACCGCGAGGCGTTGCGCGACACGCTCCAGCCGATCGTGACGGCCTACGTCGACCCCGACACCATGCCGCCCGGGCTGCGCGACCCCGAGTCCCTGACGGCCGCGGTCCTCACGATCCACGACGCGGCGGCGGGCCGGCTGCTGCTCGACCCGGATCTCGACGCGCTGCGGAGCTGGCTGCGCGACATGCTCACCGCGCTCCTCACGCCCCGGCACTGAGGCCCCCGATGCCGAGACCCCCGGCGCCGAGGCCCCCGATGCCGAGACCCCGGCGCGGCGGGGCGGCGAGACGCGCGTGGCGGGTGGCGTGACGCGCCCGCCACCCGCCA